>JAUWOI010000438.1 GCA_030612185.1 Anaerolineae bacterium | reverse complement strand
GAGATCAGCGGCCCACCTGGAGAGATGGGTTGCATCGCCAGCGAGGAAAGCGTGGAGCACCAGAGGAGGCAGCGGGAACTGGTAGACCATCTGCGCCTCGTCCGTGCCGTCGCCGAAGTAGGAGATGTTCTCCTCGTGCGGCACGTTGGTCTCGGTGATGATGATCACCTGCGGCGCGACGGCGTCAAGGACGGCACGGAATATCTTCACCACCCGGTGCGTCTCCTCCAGGTGGATACAAGTTGTGCCGATCTTCTTCCACAGGTAGGCGATAGCATCCAACCGGATGATCTCGGCCCCTGTCTCGACGTACAGCAGGAGAACCTCGATGATCTTGAGCAGCACGTCGGGGTTGGCGTAGTTGGGGTCAATCTGGTCCGCGCTGAAGGTGGTCCAGACCAGTCGTTCGCCAGAGGTCGTCTGCACGCGGGTCAGGAGCGGCAGCGCCCTGGGGCGCACGACTTGCGAGAGATCGGTTCCCTCCTCGACGACGATGAAGTAGTCGGCGAACTCCGGATTGCCTTTCAGGAACTCTTGAAACCACCGGCTTTGTGCTGAGACGTGATTGATGACAGCATCGAACATGAGGCGGAAGTGACGGCCCAGCCGCTCAATGTCCGCCCAGTCACCGAAGTCGGGATTGACGACTGTGTAGTCAATGATGGAGAAGCCGTCGTCGGAGGAGTAGGGGAAGAAAGGCAGGATGTGGACGCCGGTGACGATGCCCTGGATGTGCTTCTCCAGCACATCGGCCAGGGCTTGCAGCGGGGGTCTGCCTCGCTCCATCACCTGGTCGCCGTAAGTGATGAGGATGGCGTCCCGCTCCGTCAACCGCTCCTGGGGGGCCCGGGGCTCCTGCGCGGCGCGTTGCGGGTTCCGTTGCTGGAACTGCGTCAGAATGACGCGTAGACGCTCCAGCAGGGCTGGCGCTCGCTCCGCGCCGTATAAGAAGGTCAGATGATTGAGCAGGCGCTGCTATCCTTTCACACCCCCGGCCGTGAGCCCTTCTGCAAGGAACCGTTCCAGGGCGAGGAAGAGAGTGACTACCGGCAGCGTCATGATGGTCGAGGCAGCCATGACGACGTGGGGCCGCGGGCTGGGGTCGTTGAAGATCGTGTTGATCTTGATCGGCATGGTGAATAGATCGCGGCTGTTCAGGAACACGAGTGCGTAGAGAAACTCGTTCCAGGCGATCATAAAGGTGTAGATGGCGACCGAGACCAGCGCCGGGACGGCCAGTGGCAACGTGACTCGCCAGATCACGCCCACGCGGCTGCACCCGTCAATCAGAGCAGCCTGCTCAATCTCGGCCGGAATGGTGCGAAAGTAGTTAGCCAGCATGTAGAGCGCCACGGGGAGCGTCTGCGCCAGGTAGGTGACGATCAACACCGTGAGGTTGTCCTGGACCTCGAACCCAAGACTGGCACCGATCCGGGACACCATGGCGAACAATGGTATGATCAGCAGGATGCCCGGAAACAGGTAGACGATCAGGATGCCATTGAGCATCGCGTTCTTGCCCCGAAAGTTCAGCCTGGATACCGCGTACGCGCCCATCGTAGACAGGATCACCGCGATGATGGCGGTAGGAACCGCAATTTTGATACTGTTGATGATATTGACGCCAAAGTTCCAGAACCTGGTAGGGTGATTCGGGTCGAACAGCTCCTGGTATGCCTCCAGCCGCAGGGCGCTGGGGATGTAGACCGGTTCCCGGCCACCGATCTCGGCATAGGTCTTGAATGATGAACTCACCATCCAGTAAAAGGGAAACAGGATGCTGGTCAGGAAGAAAATCATAGTCACTGCGAAAATAAAGCGCGGCCAGTTGATCCATTGCGCCAGGTGATCTATCAGACTCAGACTCTCGCCCTTTGAGGAATGAGTGAAGTTATTTCTAGTCATTTTTGCCTCCGTTTACTCCTCGACATTTCTCATAACGGTACTCACGTATATCAGCAGGAACACGACCAGGATAATCAGCAAGATCATCGCGTTGGCCGCCCCTTTGCCAAAGTTGAACGACCCAAAACTGAATTGATATGTGAGCACCGGGAGGACGTTCGTGCCGAAACCGCCCCCGGTCAGCAAAAAGATGTCATCGAACTTGTTGAATGTCCAGATCAAGCGGAGCAGAAAGATAGAGCCTAACACGTAGCGCAATTCGGGTATCGTAATGTACAAGAACTTGTGCCAGGTGTTCGCGCCATCCACGTCGGCCGCTTCGTACATAGTCTTGTCAATGGCTTGAAGCCGCGCCAGGATCATTAGCATAGCAAACGGAAAGTAACGCCAGGCCGTAAAGACGACCACCAGCCATAGCGCGAGGCCGCGCGTGGATAGATAGGCTTGTGGCAACTCGATCAGGTTCAATTTCATCAGAATGTCGTTGATCACTCCAGACGGGCGCGGGTCGAGGATCCAGCGCCAGACGAAGGCTACACTGACGATAGGCGCGACGTAAGAGAAGAGAAAGATGGCGCGCGTCGCTCCCCGCCCGCGGAACGGCTGGTTGAGCAGCAGCGACGCGATCAAACCGACAACCAACGTTAGGATCGCTGCGCTGAGCGAGTAGACGATGCTGGTGACCGCCGCCCCCCAACTCTGCAAACCTTGCCACTTGAAGGCAAAGTCGTTGATGACTGCGCGATAGTTCTCCAGGCCCACGAATGGCGCTTGAAAGACGTCGTTCAGGTTTTTGAGTCCCACGTCACGAAAACTGATCCATACGCTAAAGATTGCCGGAAAGAGGACCAGCCCGAAGACGATCAGCGCTGTAGGTAGGATCAACATCCAGGCCAAACGGGCCTCGCGGGCATCGAGCGAGTTCCAACGCCGGCTGAATGATAATCGTGAATCTTTGGCCGAAACAGTCATGGTCTTACCCTCCCAATTCACTAGCGGGGATTAGAAACTATGTTTTTTCTTAAAAACCTGGTTTCTTCACCAAAAGTGCCGGGGACGCAGCACGCCGGTGCTGCATCCCCAGCCATCGTTCTACGTCTACTGGCGCTCGGCCAGCATAGCCTCGACCTGCTCCTGCAGCCACGCGGCGGCGGTTTCAGGCGTCATGATGCCTTCCAGGGCGATGTTGCTGATTGCCTGCGAGATCAGCAGCCGGGCTTCGATGTCGCCGACTACGGCGCGCTGTGTGGCGTCATAGTCCGGGCGGAAGAGCCAGCGCTGCATGGAATCGAACCCACCGGCGATCTGGGCCAGCGTGTCACCCGAGTAGTTAGCAAAGTAGGGGCTGAGTTCGCCCCACTCGTCCACCGCGCTCTCTAGCACGGGTACTTTGCCAAAGGGAGCCAGGGCCAGGATGTCAATGTAGCCCTCGGTCATAAAGTACTCTACGACCATCTGCGCTTCGGGCTTGGCGCCCTGCATGATGCCCAGCGTCACCAACTGGCCGTAGGAGGCAGAGCCGTTCGGCCCTTCCATCTGCGACGCAAAGCCGGTGTTGAGCGCCAGGTCGGCCACGGCGATCTCCACTGTTCCCTCCGGCGCCAAAGACGTGCCGTCAGCGCCAGAGCCGTCTACCAGGTCGTCCATGATGTAGGTGGAGTAGAACAGCATACCGGCCTGGTCAAGCTGGTAGGCCTCGCGCGCGCCGCGCCAGTACTGCGGGCCGGGCATCGCGCAACGCTGTAGTTCGGAATAGAACTTTAGCGCCTCGACCATCTCTTGCGTGTCCATGCTGACGTTGCCATCCGCGTCGAAGGGCCAGGCGTCGTTCGATATAGCCACTTGCTCAAAGACCTGGTGCGGATAGTTCTGACCTGGGTCTGTGCCGAGCGCGAGGGCGTACAGCAGGTTGCCCGTGCCGGGGAGTGCGTCGCAGGCGGCGTTGATGTCGTCCCAGGAGACCGGCGCGTTGAGGCCCGCCTCTCCGAACACATCGGCGCGGTACCAGATGGCCTGGATCCAGCCGTCGAAGGGCACGGCGGCGTACTTGCCGGTGGCCGGGTCAACGACCATCGCCAGCGGGCCGGCGCGGAAGTCGTCCTCGCCGATGCTGGCGATCACGGCCTCGGCAGCGTCCTCGTCGAGGATCTCATCGGCGGCAAAGGTCGCCACGCGCTCAATGCCCATGCGGACGATGTCCGGCAGACGATTGGCGGCCA
>JAUWOI010000432.1 GCA_030612185.1 Anaerolineae bacterium | reverse complement strand
TTCAACTCGGTTGCAGAAATATCGAACGGTGAGTTTATGAAGAGAGTTTCTGAAGAGTGCCCTACTCGATTTCCACCAGCACCTGATCCTTCCCCACGTCATCCCCCGCCTTCACGTGCACTGCCCGCACGTTACCGCTCTGGCGGGCGTGGAGTTCGTTCTCCATCTTCATCGCTTCCAGCACGCAGACGGGCTCGCCCTCTTCGACCTGCTGGCCCACTTCGACCAGCACGCGGATGATCTTGCCGGGCATGATCGCCAGCACTGCACCGGCGCCGGCAGCGGGGGGCGCTGCGGGGCTGGATGGGGTGGGGGAGGGAGCGGTGGCAGTCATCACCAACCCACTGACTTGTACTGTGTAGGACTCCTCCCCCACGGTCGCCGTCTCTCCCTCCAGCGCGACGTCGTAGGCGATGTCATCCACCAGTACTGCGCCGTCGTCGGTGACCTCGACGGTGAAGGGACGGTCGTTGACGGTGATGGTGTCGTCCTCGGCAACAACCGGATACTCGATGTCGTCCAATGTCAGCGTGAATTCTCGTTTCACTACATTTCCCCCTTCTCCGTCAGCAGACCAGATATCTCCAATACCTGCTCGGCCCAGGCACGCGCTTCCTGGGCAAGGTGAGCCCGCTTCGCTTGGTCAGCGGAGTCACGATGCCACCCATAATGCCATCTGGCTAATCTGATCTGTAGTTCCACCAGCGCCGCCTGTTTATCCAGAGTAGCGTCTGGCGCTGCCCATTCAATAAAAAGCTTACTTTCCTCCAGAAGGCTATCCACAACCTGGCAGTTCTCTGGATGGTCGGCTACCGACGCGATGCGCATCAGGTTAGTGGCAAGCCCCCCTAGACGTATCGGCAGCCCATCTCGCATATACCGTTCTCGGACAGCGTCCAGTCTTGTAACATTCATACGATGTCTCCTAGAAGCCGGTGTACGACCTCCTCGACGCGCTCTCGGATTCCTGGATCCAGGATTACCATCGCAGGATTCTTCTGCCGTGGTCGGATATTAATCAGTGCCTCGAAAGTGACTTGCTGAGTAGCCGGAAGCCAGTCCGCCCCCCAGATGTCCTTCTGACAACTTCCATCTTCCAGCAGAACGGCCTCGCAATCGGCGTGCAGTGTACCACCACCAGTCAGGATTCCTCGCCGGATATCCACAGCTAACTTGACGTATACTTCGAGGGCTTCCAACATTTCAGTCAACTGCTGCGGCGTGGCGCGCTCCCGGATGAGGTGGATCATTTATCTCATCCCTCCCGCACCGTCAATCAGCCCGGTCCAGCGGCCTGCTCCCGGTCGCCAGGCGACCTTCCACGGGGAGACGGCCGGGCCGGTGGGTGTTACGGTGGCGGCAGCCTGTTCCTCCAGCCTCTTGAGCAGCAGCCCGGCGACGGCAGCTACCACCAGTTCCTTTCCACCCCCTCCCCGGGCACGCCGCTCCAGGAACGGGCGCGCTACCTGGGGGAACAGAGCGTAGGAAATCACATCCTCCTCGTCCCGCGCCAGGTCGCCAATCTCTGCCCGCGCCTGCTCCATCCCCTGTGGGATCAGGTCGGCAGGTCGGCAGTCAATGGGCTCCTCGTCGCCGATGGCGAGGCGCTGTATCTCGGGGTCAATGGAGGCTGGTGGGCGGCCGTAGTAGCCTCGGATGTATTGCCGCACCTCCTCCGGGATGATCTTGTACCGCTCCCCCAGCACCACGTTGAGCGTCGCCTGGGTGCCGACGATCTGGCTGGAAGGGGTCACCAGCGGCGGGTAGCCCAGTTCTTCCCGCACGTGGGGCACCTCTGCCAGCACGGCCTCGTACTTGTCCTCCGCCTGCTGACCGCGCAACTGCGACACCAGGTTGGAGAGCATGCCGCCTGGAATCTGATATTGCAAGACGCGCACGTCCGCAGCCTTCATCCCGCTTTCGAACCGGGCGTACTTCTTGCGTACCTCGGCGAAGTAGGCGGCGAGCTCGGCCAGCAGGTTAAGGTTAAACCTCGTATCCCGCTCAGTGCCAGCCAGCGTCGCCACGATGGACTCGGTTGGCGGGTGTGATGTCATCCCCGAAAGGGCGGAGATGGCGGTGTCCACAATGTCCACCCCGGCCTCAATGGCCTTGAGGAGTGCCGCCGTCGCCATGCCGCTGGTGGAGTGGGAGTGGAGGTGCACCGGCAGGCCGACGTCAGCCTTGAGTCGCGCTACCAGTTCGTAGGCGATGTAGGGGGTGATGAGGCCGGCCATGTCCTTGATGCAGATAGAGTCGGTGCCCATATCAGCCAGCCGGCTGGCGGTCCTGACGAAGTAATCCACATCGTAAGGCGGGCCGATGGTGTAGCAGATGCTAGCCTGGACATGGGCGCCCTCCCGTTTGACAACTTCCATCGCCTTGCGCATATTGCGCACATCGTTGAGCGCGTCGAAGATGCGAAAGACGTCTATGCCGTCAGCGTGGGCGTGGACGACGAACCGTTCCAGCACATCGTCGGGGTAGTGCTTGTAGCCGACGACGTTCTGGCCACGCAGGAGCATCAGAAAGGGGGTATTGGGCATCGCAGCCTTGAGGAGGCGGATGCGGTCCCAGGGGTTTTCGTCCAGGAAGCGCATAGCGGAGTCGAAGGTCGCGCCGCCCCACATCTCCACGGCCCAGTAGCCCACCTGGTCAATCTTCTCGGCGATGGGCAGCATGTCGTCTGTACGCATGCGGGTGGCCAGGAGTGATTGGTGGCCGTCGCGGAGCATAAGGTCGCAGATTTTTAGTTGATTGGTCATGTTGCCTCCATAACACGGATGGGCAGAATTATCTGATCTGTTCTGATCCGTTAATCCTGCTGATCCGTGTTCTATTCCGCAAATAGGTCCCGTGCCTTGAACATCAGCACCAGCGCCCCATCCTCCGACCGGGAGCGGTGCTTCTCCCCCGCCCGCACGACCAGGCTCTCTCCCTGGCCAACGGTGACGCTAGCGCCGTCGGCGTAATCCACCCCGATCTCTCCCTCCAGCACCAGGTACATCTCGTCCCTGGCGTGCTGGTGGAAGAGGTAGGTGCCCTCAATGCGGGTCAGGTAGGCGCAGTAGTCGTCCACCTGGCCCACGACGATGTGCTTGAACGGCTCGGTCAGCCTGGCGGCGACCTGGGCGATATTGACTTTCTCAGACATCGTTTTTCCCCCCCTCTCCTCGTTCATTCGATATGCCATCCTGCCGGCTGGTTGGATACAGCATCTCGTCAATCTGGCGCAGCACGTCGCTCAAGTCGGGTGGCTCGGCGGCCTCCACACGCCCCTTGATGTGAATGTGGTCAGGGTAAGTCGATATCTCTGGGTGATGCGGCGCGTTGTCGTAACGAAAGGCCAGAGTTCCATCAGCACGCTGGTAGTGATAGCGATAGGAGATCTTCTCGATGTTTCTCCTGTGTTTGACAGCCTTCTCTTCGAATGTTAAGGTCGAACCGTCGTAGAAGCGCACTCTGCCTCGGACTTGCCCGTTCAACAGGGTAGGCTGCTCAATTCAAGGGCCTGGATTTCTACATCTCCACGTGAGTGGAGAGTTGCGTGAATGCGGGTGAGGTACCTGTACATAGCCGCTTCAGGCCGGGACTAGTGCGACGTCACGCCAGACTGCTTCTCGCACCAGAGCGGCTTCGACCCGCTTCTTACGCTCCAAGAAGGAATGGTAGAGCATGGCCCAGTGCATCACTTTCTCTCTATCCCCCATCTCCCCGCGTTGGTATTTCTCGTAGAATTCGGCTGATTTCATTCCGAACTCCCGCTCTAGTTCGTGCAACTCCTGCGAGAGTTCGATCAATTCATCTACCGGGTTGCTCTTCTCCATTGCCTCGCTCAGCATGCGCTCGAATTCCTGCCGCGTCGGTAGATTGTCTGTGGTGAACGTCAATCGAGCCATTTCCTTTCTCCTCCGATTGGTCATTGGTCATTGGTCATTGGTAATTCACAACGGGATATTCCCATGCTTCTTAGGCGGGTTCGTGTCCCGCTTGTTCTGCAGCATCTTCAACGCCTCGATCAGGCGGGGGCGGGTTTCCTGCGGCTCGATGATGTCGTCCACGTAGCCCCTGGCAGCGGCGATGTAGGGGTTGGCGAACTGCTCCCGGTACTCCTGCACCAACCGTGCCCGCTCCGCCTGCGGGTCTTCAGCAGCGGCGAGCTCCTTGCGGAAGACGATGTTGACCGCTCCCTCCGGCCCCA
>JAUWOI010000114.1 GCA_030612185.1 Anaerolineae bacterium | reverse complement strand
CAGCCGGTCTATGAGCCCGATCTGTGGAATGCCCCGCACATCCCCGAGGAGAAGCGGGCCGAGGCACGGGCGCTGAATATCCGCAGCGTCGTGGAAGTGCCATTGATCGCCAAGAGCCAGCCGGTGGGTGTGCTGCACCTGCGTTCTTTCGAGACCCCACGCTTTTTCACCGAGGAGGAACTCGCCTTCGTCCGTGCCATCGCGCCGGGATCCGCCGCCGCGATAGATAATGCGCGGTTGTACGGACAGATAGACGCCGCGCGTGCACGGGCCGAAGGACTGGCCGCGCGGGTGGTACAGGCCCAGGAAGAGGAGCGACGCCGTATCGCCCGTGAACTGCACGATGAAGTGGGGCAGTTGCTGACCGGTGCCAAACTCAGTCAGGAGATGTTGGTGGCGGACCTGCCTGCTGAACTGACTGAGTTGCGAGAGCGGGCGCTTGAGAACGTGGACCTGATTGACGCGACGATGGATGTGGTACGCAAACTCTCGCTCGACCTGCGCCCGGCAGCGCTGGACGAACTAGGGTTACGCGCAGCCCTCGAATGGCACATTGAGCGTTACCAGCATCGGACCGGCCTGCAGGTCACCCTGCGCCAGGAAGCGTTTCCCAGTCAGTTGCCTGACCCCCTGGCTACGGCGGTGTACCGCATCATCCAGGAGGCGCTGACCAACGTCGCGCGCCACGCCTCTGCTGAATTGATCGTGGTGGAAGTGGCGTGCGCTGGCCGGAACTTGCGTGTGCAGGTGACGGACGATGGCTGCGGTTTCGATGCTGCTACTGTCTTGCGGACGGGTCTGGCTGAGGGACACTTTGGTCTGGTGGGCCTGCAGGAGCGCGCCACGCTTCTGGGCGGCAAGGCGTGCATTGAATCAGCACCTGGGAAAGGAACCAGGATCGCAATCGAATTGCCGCTGCCAGAGTGTGAGTGAGGCCGTCCCTCTATGGATGTGGTTCGCGTGTTGTTAGCCGAAGATCATCACCTGGTGCGCCAGGGCCTACGGGCGTTGCTGGAGAGAGAGCCAGACATCGAAATCGTGGGAGAGGCCGCCGATGGACTGGAGGCTCTTCGCCTGATCAAAGACGTCCGGCCTGACATCGTGGTGATGGACATCACTATGCCTGGCCTGAATGGACTGGAAGTGCTGCGGCGCGTCCGCCAACGTCTGCCAGAGGTGCGGGTGCTGATGCTTTCGGTGCACGAGGGAGGGGAATACATCCTGCGCGCACTACAGGCTGGCGCCTCCGGCTATCTGCTCAAGCGTTCACTCAGCGCCGAGTTGCTGCTGGCGATTCGCGCGGCTCGATGTGGCGAGGTATTCCTCAGCCCTGCCGTCTCGCGAACCATCGTCACACGCTTTCTCCAAGGCATATCCCCCGAGGAAAGCAGGACGCCATATGACAGGTTGACACCTCGCGAGCGCGAGGTATTCCAACTTATTGTCGAAGGGCATACCAACCAGGCAATCGCGCACCGGCTGGACATCGGCGTGCGCACCGTCGAGACGCACCGCGCTAATTTGATGGACAAACTGGACATCCACGATGTGGCTGGTCTGACTCGGTTGGCTGTCCAATTGGGTTTGGTAGAGTCTGTCGGATGAGGGTGTGTTACCTGCACCTCTATCCACCGTACAGCGCCCGGTAGACGGCTAAATGCTCTTTGATGCGCTGGATGTAGAGGCGCGGTTCGTGCAGGGTGATGAGTTCGAGGAATAGGTCAGGGTCGTCGCCGGTGGTCTCCAGCCAGCGCTCGGCGCGAAATGGGCCGCCGTTGTAGGCTGACAGCGCCACGTCGAGACGGTCGTCGAAGCGGTCGCGCTGCTGCGCCAGGTAGTAGGTGCCAAAGCGCAGGCTGACGTAAGGACGGTACAGGTCGGCGGTCTCGTAATCCGGTGGCCAGCCCAATTCGGCGGCTATCTGCGCGCCGGTAGGGGGAATCACCTGCATCAGCCCGTGAGCGCTGGCGGTGGAGGTGGCAAGGCTTTCGAAGAGGCTCTCCTGCCGGATGAGGGCGAAGACGAGGAGTGGGTCGAGGTCGCTCTCGCGAGCGCTATGCAGCGCCAGGTCTTCGTGGTAGGTGGGGTAGGCCAGGCGGGCGATGAAGGCGGGGGCCTCGAGAACGGTGTTGGCCGGGGAGAGGAATACGACTCTCACAGCGCAGAGGATGGCGGAGCGGTAGAGACCAACGTTGCGGAAGAGGAGCGCCAGTTGGTACTGGGTCAGCGCGTCTGACCTGGTGGCATAGCGGAGGGATTCCAGTTCCCATTTGGCCTCCTCAAAACGGCCCAGTCGCCATAATTCCAGGCCGCGTTGGAGGCGGGGGTCGGCGGCAAGGTCGTGATCGAGTTCGCTCAGGTGCTTGGAAGACGTCACGGCCTCATCCAGTCCCAGCCAGCCGGCCAGCCATTCCTCCGCCTCGGCCTGGGCTGCGACGGCGTCGTAGTCGGGCGCATACCGGGTGGGTGGGAAGGACAGGGAGAGCGGGTCAGTAGCCAGGTCGGCGGCACGCAGGCCGTAGTAGCCAGCGGGGTCGGCGGTGCTGGCTTCCTCAAAGGCGGCCTTGGCCGCCTCGTTGTTTTCCTGGGCCAGGCTGAGTTTGCCCAGCCAGAGGAGGGCAGCGGGGCTATAGGAGGAGGCGGGATATGCGGCAATCAGCGTATCCCAGGCGGCGGCGGCATCCGCGAATTTGTCCAGTTGATAGGAATGTAGCCCGCTGCGGAAGAGGGCCGGGGGACTGTAGTCGGAGTCTGGATAGGCGGTGTGACAGTCCCGGTAGGCTGCTGCGGCGGCTTGCAGTTCGCCAGCGCGCTCCAGGAGTTGGGCCGCTTCCCAGAGTGCCTCCGGCGCACGAGGGTGGTCAGGAGCGGTGGTGGCAAATTCCTGGTAGGTGACAATGGCAGCACTGGCATAACCAGCGTCACCCTGGGCCTCGGCCAGGTCCATCCAGGCGTCACCCCAGTGCTCGTTCTCCGGTCGGGACTCGATCAGTGTCTGGAGTTCATCCGCGGCCAGTTCGGGGCTGCCGGCGGCCAGATATGACAGGCCCGCGTACCAATGGGCGTCTCCAGAGTAGGTCTCGGGGTAGGCGCGCATGTAACGGTAGAAGGCCTCGACCGCTGGACCGTAGGCTCCCCCGTAGTAGTCCACCACGCCGCGCAGGAAGTCGTCCACCGTCTGCCCGGCCTCCACCAGTTTGACCAGTGAGAGGTAGGCGTGGTGCTCAGTGGGATAGTTCTCGACGACGGCCAGGTGGCGGTTGTAGCCAGCCTCGGTCTCCCCGGCCAGGATGAGCGTCTCGGCGGCCTGGTGCTCGATGCGGGCGCGGTAGGCGCGTATCTGCTCCACGTCGAGGATGGCGTCGTATTGGGCGACGGCGGCAGGGTAATTCTCCAGGGCAACCTGGACGAGGGCCAGTTTCTCGCGCACGCCGACCTCGAAGGAATGATCGGGGGCCTCGGCGAGGGCGGCCTCGTAGGCTTCGACGGCGTGGAGGTAGTCGCCGCCAACGTGGAGGGCATCCCCTACCCATTGGTCCACATAGGCGGTGATGACCGTCCCGGCGGAGAGATAGGAGCGGTATTCTTCGGTCGCTGTCAGCGGTTCGCCTGCACCAACGAGAGCCTCGGCCAGCAGGAAGTGGCCGTCGGAGGCTAGATCACTTTCAGGATGGGTGGTTAGGAAATCGTGGAGAGCGTCGGCGGCACGGGGATAGTCTCCATCGCGCAGGTAGGCTGTGCCCAGGCCAAGCCGGACCTGCGCAGTGCTCTCCCCATTGAGGGGGAGAGCGAGCAGGCCGAGATAGAGTTCGGTGGCGGTCTCGTAGTCGCCGTCCTGCATCGCCCGCGCGGCGTCAGAAAGCCATTTGCCTGGATCGGGTGTGGGGGTGGGTGTAGGTGTGGGAGTGGGTGTAGGTGTGGGAGTGGAAGTAGGAGTGAGAGTGGGTGTGGGGGTGTCGGTGGCGAAGAGTGGCGGTGGGGTCAGGTCGGAGGGTACACTGCAAGACAGCGCGGCCGCGATCAGTGTGGAGAGGGCCCAGAGGGCCAGTTTCGGTCGGCGCATAGCCCTATTATCGCCGGGAACGGTGAGTTTGTCAACCGGGAGTATCTTCGATAGTTGACAGAATTACTCAATTAATGTACAATCGGCGCGTTTTGGGGGAGCGATGCGGATTTCAACGCGCGGGAGATATGCACTGCGAGCGATGGTGGATCTGGCCCTGCATGCCGATGAAGGGCCAGTTGCGCGCTGCGACATCGCCAAACGACAGGGGATTTCGGCCGACTACGTGGCCCAATTGTTCCGGCGGCTCCGCGCGGCGGGGCTGGTGGAAGGGATAAGGGGGCCGGGTGGCGGTTACACACTGGCCCGCGACGCCACGACAATCTGCGCAGGGGACGTGGTGCGGGCGGTGGAGGGCCCTATCGGGGTGGCTGGTTGTGTGGTCCCCGGCGGCGACCTGGCATGCCAGCGGGTCGAAGAGTGCGTGACGCGGGTGGTCTGGCAACAGGTCTCCCAGGCGGTGGAGAAGGTACTGGATGAGATTATGCTAGCCGAACTGCGTGACGAGGCGCAGGCGCTGGCTATGCAAGGCGGGGAGGTTGGATGAAGCGCATCTACATGGATCACAACGCGACGACGCCGTTGCGCGAAGATGTGCTGGAGGTGATGTTGCCGTACCTGCGGGGGGAGTTCGGCAATGCCTCCAGTTTGCATTACTTCGGCATCCAGGCGCGCCGGGCCGTCGAGGCAGCGCGGGAGAAGGTGGCGACGGCACTAGGGGCGCAGTTGCGTGAGATTATCTTGACCGGGTGTGGGACGGAGGCCGACAACCAGGCCATCAAGGGGGTGATGTTTGCCAACCGGGGCAAGGGCGACCACATCATCACCTCGCGTATCGAACACAAGGCGGTGCTGCAAACCTGCCAATATCTGGAGAAGCAGGGTTTTCGGGTCACCTACCTGCCGGTGGACGAGTATGGCTTGGTTAATCCCGACGACGTGGCGCAGGCGATCACCGGTCGGACGGTGTTGGTGAGCGTGATGCTCGCCAACAACGAGGTGGGCACGATCCAGCCCATCGGTGCCATCGCGCAGGTCTGCCGGGAGAGGGGGGTCTACTTCCACACCGACGCAGTACAGATGGTGGGCAAGTTGCCGATTGACGTGAACGAACTGGGGATAGACCTGCTCTCGCTTTCGGCACACAAGTTCTATGGCCCCAAGGGGGTCGGGGCGCTGTACGTGCGCAAGGGTGTGAGAGTTGATCCGCTGCTACACGGTGGGCATCAGGAGTGGGGACGCCGGGCGGCTACGGAGAACGTGGCCGGCATCGTGGGGCTGGGTCGGGCACTGGAGTTACGGTTGGGAGAGATGGACGTGGAGGCGGAGCGGCTGACGGCTCTGCGGGAACGGCTCTACGCCGGGCTCTTGGCGCGGATTCCTCACATCTATCTGAATGGCCATCCCAGCGAGCGGTTGCCGGGCACACTGAATGTGTGTTTCGAGTACATTGAGGGCGAGGGAATCATTATGGGCCTGGACCTGGCAGGAGTGGCAGTCTCCAGCGGCTCGGCGTGTACCTCAGCAGATCTTTCGCCTTCGCACGTATTGCTGGCGATGGGAGTGCCCCCTGCCGTGGCGCAGGGTTCAATCCGTTTCGGCCTGGGACGGGAGAACAGCGAGGCGGACGTGGACTACGTGTTGGAGAAACTGCCCCCGATTATTGAGCGGCTGCGCGCGATGTCCATGTTCTCGGAGCAGGTGCCATTCCCGGAGGAGGCCGGACCTCGGCGCCGGGGGCATTGATGTATTTGTTGATGTATTGAGGAGACCAGATAATGGCAGAATTCGGCTGGTACAGTGAGAAGGTGCTGGAGCACTACCAGAACCCGCGCAACTTGGGGGAGATCGAGAATGCCGATGGTGTAGGTACGGTGGGCAACCCGGTCTGCGGCGATATGATGAAGATCACGATCAAGGTCCGGGATGACCGGATTGAGGACGTGAAGTTCAAGACCTTCGGCTGTGGTGCGGCCATCGCCACCACGTCTATTGTGACCGAACTGATCAAAGGGAAGATGCTAGAGGAGGCACTGCAGGTTACCAACCAGGATGTGATCGAGGCATTGGACGGTCTGCCGCCTGTCAAGGTGCACTGTTCGTTGCTGGCTGAGGAGGCGATCAAGGCGGCAATCGAGGATTATCGGGATAGAATGACCAATGACCAATGAACAATGAACAATGAACAATGAACAATGACCAATGATAAATGAACAATGACAAATGACAAATGACCAAACGGTGAGTTCTGAGGGCTGACTGCTGACCGCTGACCGCTGACGGCTAGTGGTTGAGGAGGGGCAATGGTGGAGACGGTATCTGGCCATCTGCGACAACTGAAATCGAGCCTGGCGGGCGTGCGCTCCCACGCGGCCTGGCAATTGGGACGGCTGAGTGATACCAGCGCGGTACCAGCCTTGATCCAGGCGTTACAGACGGACGAAAACGAGGACGTGCGCTGGACGGCGGCCTGGGCGCTGGCCGAACTGGGAGACGAAACCGCAATCCCGGCGCTCGAGGCGGCCAGCGAGACAGACGAGAGCGATGAGGTGCGGTCGCGGGCCTGGGAGGCCCTGCGGGTGCTGAGGGGCGATGGATGACAATGGACAGACCGGTTCTGCAGAGACGAATTGACGAACTGGCAGAAGTGGAAGATGGCGTGCGTCTTATCCACCTCCAGCAGGTGCACGAGTTGGCCGCCGCGAACGACTGCTCCATCCGGGACGTTGAATTGGCGGCGTTGGAAGCGGGTGTCCTCCCCCGGCGCTATATGCGTAGCCTGGGCACGGTTGGTCTGGAGGGGCAGGCCCGGCTCTTACGGGCCACAGTGGCGGTCGTGGGGCTGGGTGGGCTGGGGGGATACGTCGTGGAGGCACTGGCCCGTATGGGGGTGGGGCGGCTGGTCCTGATAGACGGCGACGTCTTTGAGGATCACAACCTCAACCGGCAGGTCTTGAGCGGCGAGGCCAATCTGGGTATGGATAAGGTACGGGCCTCGCGCCACCGTGTCGCTGGGATCAACAGCGCGGTGGAGGTGGTGGGTCACGTGGTGGCACTCACCCGAGAAAACCTGCCCCGGCTCCTGGATGGGGTAGACGTGGTCGTAGATGGCCTCGACCGGTTGCCCATTCGCCTGGTCCTGCAGGAGGGGGCCCAGGCGCTGGGCATCCCGATGGTGCACGGGAGCATCGCGGGCTTCCTGGGACAGGTGATGACTATCTTCCCTGGCGATTTGGGCCTACGTAGCCTGTACGGTGAGGGGGACGATCTGCCGGAGCAGGGGCTTGAGGCACAACTAGGGTGTCCGGCCGCGACGCCGATGGCGGTGGCAGCCTGGGAGGCGCAGGAGGTTGTGAAGATCCTGCTCGGCCACGGTGAACTTCTTCGACGGCGGTTGTTGGTGATGGATATGGAGACGGGTACGATTGAGGTCCTGCAATTGGGTTGAGGCTATAGCGGCGTTTGCCAGACAGGGGAGTGAGACCGAGCGAGCCTACTGATGACGTAGGCTCGTTTACGTTTGGAGATAGCACCGGCCTGAAGAGCCGAGAGGTGCTCCTCCAACGCCGTCTGTTCACGGCGGCACACCCAGCACTTTGACAATGTTCCTGGGCTGTGATATTCTCTCTCAGCCAGCGGAGGTGTGGTGTGGCGAGATGGGGGGATAGGTTGTGGGTGGTCGCAGTGACGGCACTGGGCGGCTTCCTGCGGGTCTACCAGATTGGCGGCAAGGGGCTCTGGCTCGACGAGGCGTTCAGTGTCTGGCTGGGCTGGCAACCTGTGGGGGAGATGATGGGCTGGCTGGTGCGCATTGACCAGCACCCGCCGCTGTACCATCTACTGCTGCATTTCTGGATGGTCCTGGGCGACGACCAGGCTACCGTGCGGGCACTCTCCGCTTTGTGCGGTACGCTGACCATTCCCGTGGTTTACCTGCTGGGCCGCCGCCTGGCCGACGACAGGGTGGGGCTCCTCACCGCGCTGATTCTGGCCGTTTCCCCCTTCCACGTGCGCTTCGCCCAGGAGACGCGCATGTACACGCTGCTGACACTGAACGTTTCGCTGGCGCTGTACGCGCTAGTGCGATTGCTCACTGACCCCCGCTCGGCCGAAGCACGGCTGGGCAGGCAATTCGTGGACTTCTGGCGGGGCTGGCGAGCCGCCCGCTACCGTAGGCTTCCCCTGCAGGCCATTGAGACCGACCTGGCCTGGCTGGGCTACGTGGTCTTCACGGCGGCGACGCTGTTGACTCACAACACAGCAGTCTTTTTCCCCATCGCCGCAAATGTCATCGTGCTGCTCTTGATCTGCCTGCGAATCACGAATCACGAGTTCTTGCGCAACTGGCTCCTGGCCCAGGTAGGCGTGCTTCTGCTATGGAGTCCCTGGTTGCCGGCCTTCGCCGTCCAGAGCGCGGGCGTCTACCGGGAGTTCTGGCTGCCTGCGCCAACGTGGAGGACAGTCGTCGGCGTGGTAGGGGCCTTTGTGAGTGATTTCCTACCGTTGCCATCCGCCGGGGTCTTTGTGGTGGGGGTGCTGTACGCGGGGCTGGCGCTGCTGGGGGTGATCCGTCTCCGTCGCCGTCCGGAGCGCGTCCTGTTTCTGCTCGTCACCTTCACAACGCCGTTCGTGGGCGAGTGGCTGGTCAGCCTGCGCCGGCCCATCTTTTACGACCGCACGCTCATCTGGGCCTCGCTCGCGCTTTACCTGCTGCTGGCCGCCGGCATACGCCAGTTGCACCAGCGGCCCTGTATCATCGCCATAGTTCTGGTGATGCTGGTGGTCAACACCCTTTCGCTGCGGGAGTATTACGTCAACTTCGAGAAGGAGCAGTGGGACGACGCGGCACCGTTTGTGGCGGAGCGGGTGGAGGCCGATGACTTGATTCTGTTTAACGCGACCTGGGCGCAGATTCCTTTTGACTACTACTTCCGCCAGTACGAGCGGTCGGTGGTCGAACACGGCGTGCCGGTGGATCTATTCGACCGGTCCGTCCTGGAACCGAAGATGACCAGAAGCGACCTGCCCCGGCTGCGGGCGCTCGTCGGAGGCCACGAGCGAGTGTGGCTGGTCTACAGCCACGACTGGTACACCGACCCGCAGGGGCTGATCCCTCCGGCGTTGGATAAGGAACTCGACCTGCTCGACTGGTGGGACTTCCGTGGCCTGCAGATACGGTTATATGGGAGGCAGATGGATGACCGCGACCGAAGATAACCCTGGAACACCGCGACATCAGGCCCTATTACAAGCCACCGTATCCTACTATGCGGATGATCCTCGCATCCTGGCCGTGGCAGTGTTTGGATCACTCGGGCGTGGCACGTGGGATCACTATTCCGACCTTGACTTTGATATTGTGATCGCCGACGGTGTGGAAATTGACGTCACCCAGGAATTGAGGCGGTTGTGCGATGCCTTTACATCCATCGGTGAGCGAGTTGCGTTGATCATCCCGGACGGTGACGATGCAGGCGATGTGGTACTTGAATCACTGATGGAACTTTCAACCCGCTACCATCCGCTCCACACAACCAGCCCGAACATCGTGGACAGCGTTCAGGTCCTCGCGGGGCGAATTGACGGTGCGGCCATCAAAGCGGCCGGACTGGCAAACGAGTGCGTGGGAGACGGGCCGCTGGGCCGGGTCTTGGATATGTGTGTGCGATATGCTGTTGGCGTAGATGTCGCCCTGCAACGGCGACAGATTTGGGGAGCGATTGAACTGTTGCATCGAATGCGCGGGCTTCTTATGGAGTTATTTGCCCGCGCCCGTAATGGTGTGCGCCCTTGCCACGTTTTTCAGGCAGAAGCGGATGCAGTCTTGCAGGCCCGGCTGGGCGCCACGCTGCCGGAGTACGATATGATCTCTGCGCGAGAGTCGCTGGCACGGTTCCTCGAAATCCTGGAGCACGATCTTGGGCAATTGACGGGTGGGCAAGTTCAACTTACGTCGGCCCATCGTAGAGTGCTGAACTTTGTTGGCATGAGACAGGTATATCTGAGTAGTGGAGAGGCGAGGCGACCTCTCCCGACTCTCCCGACCGGA
>JAUWOI010000243.1 GCA_030612185.1 Anaerolineae bacterium | reverse complement strand
GGGGGGGGCTGATGATGCCGGTAATGGGGAGGTATGCGGTGCCGCTCTGGCTCTGATAGTCTATCTGCCAGGTGCTGGTCACCGGCAGGGTGGCGTTGACGTCCCAGGTCAGGTGGATGCTCTGGTCGGCTGGCGTCCCTCTCAAAGTCAGGCTGTCCGAGACGACAGGGCCGATGTATTGTTTTGCAATCATGACGTTGTCTATGTAGAGGTGCACATCCTGGTCAGGGGTGGCGCTTCCCCCGTGGTACACGTTCATCCAAATCCGCTCAATCTTGAGCGTATCTACGTCACGCCAGCGCCAGTCTGTCCTTTCGTAGGCCAGTCTCCCGTCAACCCAGGCCCGCAGAATTCCATCGTTTTGCTCTGGCGTATTCATGTGTAGATATTGCTCGATGCAATACCAGCGGTTCTTTTCGAGATAGCCGCGATAATCGTTCTGCCACAGATCCACATCGCCATAGATGCCCTCCATATCCGCGTGATAAACGTAATGCCCAAGAGGAACCATTTCACCGAGGGGGTTTCCCGGCGGTGGCATAAGGTCAAAGCTGCCGCGTGCTGACCATCCGTTGGTCCCATCGGATGGTCGCCCTCCCCAGCCGGCCCGGCCATACGTTCCGCTGATGCCTGGCATCTTGCCGCCATACGTTGTCTCCCAATCGTCGGATATCCTCAGATAGTAACGAAAATATATCTCTTCCGGCTCTTGGCCGATTTCGTCGGCAAAGTCGTACCCCATACTCATTCCTGTGTTGGCGCCCTCGGGGATTTCGACCCGCAGCGCCGTTCCTTGAAATGGCGCAAAGAGTCGTTCTGGATCTGACACAACTGTCTCCAACGTGCTCGCATCATAGCCAAACGTCCAGTCACTTCCCCAATCGGCTGTTTCAAAGTCCGAAAACAGATGCACGTCTGAATGGGTCTCTATTCCCTGATCGTGAGGATACTGGGCGGCAAGGCCAGGTATGGGGTCAGAAGGCGGAATCTCGTGTCCCTGGGAACAACGGAAAACTCCGGCCTCCAGGGTCCCGCCTCCGTATTCCGCGTAAACGTAAAGTCGCAGCGTCGCACTTGTGATTTCTGTGCCGTTATCAATACCGCTCAGGTCAAAGCGCAAAAGTGTAGGGCTGCTATCTGATATCCGCAGCGTGTCCAAATCCCCCAAACATTGGTACGTTGATGTGTCCAAGTAAACGTCGGCTTTAGGAGCAAACGTGTTTGTCTCACTCGCAGTGACGACAACCTGTTCAGGGCGTTGAGATGCAATAGAATGTTCACGGCTGTAAAAGTTAAAGGTACCACTGCCCGAAACAGCCCGCACGAGCAACCCCTTGTTTGGATAGTCGCCGTCAACCCACTCCTGTACAAGTCCGGTCACGTCCCATTCGATGTATTCAGGCGTATTATCGTCAATCAGCGTGGCTGTGCTATAGGGAGCGTCTCCCTGGGCAACGTCGTTGGCGTCCCACCAGTCTCCCATGTAATTGTCCCATGCGAGCCGCGCCGCGCGGTTGTAATAATCTCGCGTAGCGCCGTCGTCCGCAGCCTGCGTTCCCTCTACCCATTGACTTTTGTCAGATGGATCCTGGGCGTGGAGACTGCTAACTGAAAGGATCAGAGTCGTTGAAACGAGTAATATCTTTTTCATCTGCAAATCCCCCTCACTCCTTGCTGTATCTGAGTAACTGGGCTGGTTAGCAATGGCACTCTATGACTCGCGTATAACTAGTGGCAGATAGACATCAACGCGCGGCCAGAAAGCGTTGTTGGAGAGACCCGACCAGTCCCCCACGGCGTTCTGCGCCTTGAGGGCAAAGTAGACCGTGCTACGTCCTGAGCTTGCCGAAGGGCCGCCGGTGTAGGCGACGGGCGTGGTCAGCCATTCGGCGCTGCCGGGCGTGGAGGCGGTGAAGGGTACCGTGATGGTGACGCTGTTGGCCCAGTTGTCCTCGCTGATGGAGGTATCTGAATAGCGCATAGTGTAGGTGACAGCGTTGATCGGCGCGGTCCAGCGCAGCGTGGCGGTGAGGGCGCTGGTGTCGGTGATGGCGTGGGGCACGCGCAGGTCGGTGACGGCTGTATCGCCAAGAGTCAAGGGGAATGCCTCACTTGGGTCGTTATTCCCATCAATCGCGTAGAGGTAAACCGTATCGTCATCGTTAAAGGCTCCCAGATTGAGCGTAGCCGTGATCGTGTTATCCTGCCACGAGGTGGGTATCTGCAATTCGAGGTGACGGCATTGCTCAAACACAGGCTGATCGCCAATTACTACTCTCTGGAAGGTACCATCGAGATACATGTCTCCATAGTAGCGGTATTGCCGCTCAGGGCCTCCATCCCACCCATAGTTTCCACCAAAGCGTACATTTCGATAATCGGGATCGTGGTCGCCTGGCGAAAAAATATCAATGTTGTTGGCCCGCCAAACAGTCTGGTTGTTGATTCTCAGTTCGTACCAGCCGTCCTGCACACCTGATTCGGAATTGACGGCGATCAAGATCTCGACAAAATGCCACTCTCCTTTTGGAACGGGATGCGTTGCGGTCCAGCTCAGAGGTCGTCCATAGAATCCGCCGCCAAAGGGAAGTATGAGGTTGGCATTCTGTTCCTCTGGCGTATCGCCCGCGACACCACCACTTGCGCTCGAGAAATAAACATCTCCGTCATTATTTACCATTAGCGCTGTCGCCGGGTTGCCTCCGGGCGTGAAATATATCCACTTGATATTACCATTTCCAGTATGCATCACACTAAAGTCAAAATCCGCCTGCCAGTACTCCCACCAGGCAACATAGTCGCTGCCGGTTTGAGGCAAGTTGACATTGATGCCGGCGCTGTATCCCGAACTGCCCCAGTTGCCACGTTCACTATATTCCAGCCTGGCGCAATAGCGATGCGTGTCCCTGTTCGTCCTGGCAAAAGTGAGATCGTCATTATCGTGGAGCGAGACCATCATCTCGTTTGGGCTCCAATAATCAGAGTCAAAGATGCCTGTAGCCTGATAGTTCTGTACGGCGATCGGGTGCATATAGGAAGCCCGCCACGGCGCAGCGGATGATTTGGACCCGAAACCGGTTCCAGAAATCGTCACAGATGTTCCATGCACGAATGCAGATGCCCCAGAAACGCCGATGATAACTGGACCATCGCCTGGCGACTGTGCTTGCGCGGTACTGGCCTGCAGTATCGCGATAAGCGGCAGGTAAACGCGCACGCCGCCGACCAGCAGTCCCACGCTGGCGGTGTGCGTAAAGCCGCCGCCGGTGGCGATGATGGGAATGGTGTACTCCAGGCCGGGCAGGAGCGTTCCCGTGTGGTCGTCGGTGACGGTGAGGGTAACAAGCGTGTCGGAAGTGACGACGGTCGGGCTGAGCACGAGGGTCAGGAAGGGCGACGGGCTGGCGGCGGCCAGGGTGACAGTATGAGGCAGGTCGGTGGGGTGGAGACGCAGGTCGTAATGGGCCACACCGCCGGGGTCTACGGCCTGGGCGGAGGGAGTGGCCAGCACGGCGAAGCCTGCCTCGTAGCGCCCGACGTCAAAGGCGGTCCCCCAGTGGAAATCGTCCACGCCAAAGGTATCCAGCAGCGTGACCAGAGAGTCTGGCAGAGCGGTGGTTCCTCGGTCTATGGCGTTGGCGCTGGCAGGGGTGAGGTGAAAGTCGGGCCAGGAGCCATCGTGGAGGTCATGATCGTCGGGATCGTAATTCCAGAAGACGGGGTCTCCCGCCACACCGCAATCCTCCCAGGGTGTGTTGGCCTGGACATCGGCCAGGGTTTGGTAAGGATCCCACGAGCCTCCCTCGCGGACGACCATAGCGCCGGCCTTCCACAATCCTCCGTTCTCGTAAGATCGCCAGCCGTTGTTATGGTACAGATTGTAGTCTATGGCCATATTGTCATAGCGACCAGTGGCATAACTGAGCGACATTCCATACGCCTCATTGTTGACGATGACGTTGTTCGTCACCCGGGTGTTGACACAGCCGTGAGTGTCATATTGCCCCCCACCCAGGATCATGCCGTAGAGCGAGTTGGCCGCCACGTTGTTGACGTAGACGATGTCCCCGTCCCGCCAGACGCCGTAGACCATAAAGTCGGTGTAGGCATTATTATAGGAGATGTTGCGATAGGCGTGGACGCCGCTGGCGTGATCAATGTACAGGCCAAAGCCGCCCAGGCCACGCACGTCGCTTTCGGGGCCACCGGTCCAGCGCCCGCGCTTCTCGGAGACGTAGGTCCAACCAAAGGTGTCGCGAAACACGTTGCCGGTGACAAGGAAATCTCGAAAGACGTGGTTGTCCGGCGGCGAGCCCCAAATCTTGAGCGCGCCGCAGTCGGTAGTGAGTTGGCACGCTTTCTCGAACAGGTTGTCCTTGATCAGTATCTCGCCGGTCTTGATCTCCTCTGGTGTGAAGCCATACGTCTTGGGCGATTGGATGACCGATCTCGAGATCTGGAAGCCGTTGTGGGCCACGTGGTGGACGTGGTTGCCCTCAATGCGCAATTGGTTGGCGAAGGTAAACGATGCTCCAACGGCATTGTCGCCGTCGGTGCGGAAGCCCAGGTGGTGCATTTCGTTGTCCCGGATGACGGTGTTCAACACGCCAGGGCGGGTGAAGGAATCGGGATCGGCGCTGTCCTCCCACCAGTCAATCAGGCGGATAGCAAGAGTGTCCATATAGGCGATCTCTGAGTCCTCTAGCGTAAAGCCATCAATGACATTGCTAGTTGGCGCGTCGGCGTGCACGGACTGTTCGATGTACGCGCCCCAGTTGGCGTAGCGCAGCATACCGTTGCGCACTGTATCGCCGTAGGCCTTGTGCGTTTCCCAGTTTGCCAGATAGATGGCGCTTCCATTGAGAAACTCGATGGTCAGGCCGTCCAGGGTGGTGTAGGAGCGGTTCCTGAGGCTAAAGCCATTGTCCCGCCGCGATATCTCGATGTTTTCCGTGGCCGGGTCCCCCGCCGTTTGAGGCCAGAGGTAGAGACGCCCTCTGCTTTCGTCGTACCACCACTCGCCGGGGGTATCGAGCAGGTAGGGCTGGCCCTCGACGTAGTACTTGGAGCCCCATCCCAGGCCAGGGTTGCCGGTACCGCCGTCGTGTTCGCAGACCCGGTCCACGGTGATACGCCCATTGGGGATGTCGTGAGCCGTGATCGCGCGCCGGTAGACGTAGTGACCCTGCAGGGTGTCTATGGCGACCAGCGTAGCGCCGGTCAGGTCGCCCAGCGTGGTCAAGTTGCCCGGTTCGACGCCGGGGGGATCGCTGTCGTCGCTGCGGTCGGTGAGTTGGGTCATGGAACGCTGGTCAAAGTCGCAGTTGGGGTCAGGGTCGGTGGCCGGATCGCAGCCCGCCACACTCGAACCGCCGTCAGCGGCCCACCAGAACTCGTGATGCTTCCATTCGGTGGTCACCTGCCAGTCGGGCTCGCGGGCCAGGGGCAGGCGGGCGACGACGTCGCCGCTGCCATCCAGTTCGACCATGAAGCGAGGCGGGCCGTCCAGTCCCCAGGCCGAGAGGTCGGCGTAGTAGATGTTGGTGGGGTCAACGCTGGTGGGCAAACCGATAGCGTTGGCAGTCAGTTGTGTCCAGGCGAGGGAGGAGGCAGGCTCGGAGCCCCGGATGACGGCCGTACCAGGGCCTTCTTCGGCGACGTAGAGGGCGGTCTCGGTGGCACTGCCGTTCAGCGCGGGCCACACGGTCTCGCGGTAGATGCCGGGCAAGATATGCACTGTGGTACCCGGCCCGGCCAGGTCGGCCGCCTTCTGGATGGTGCGGAAGGCGGTGGTGGCGGTCAGGCCGTCGTTCCCGTCGTCTCCGCCGGTGGCGTCTACCCACAGGTCATCCACGCGCGGGATCTGGAAGGTCACGCCGTCGAAGCGCAGCGCGCCGGTGGGTGTAATGTCGCTGTTCTCATTGGTCTTGCCAACATAGATGACGTCGCCGTAGGTATTTTGGTGCGAGACGGTTGTATCATTGTAGCGCACAAGTTGATCGTCTATCCAGACCGCGGCCCACTCATCAATGCGATATCCGATGGTAATCTTTTGCCAGTCGTTGGCGATCTCAAAATCGTTTTCGTAGTCGTAGTGATTGCTTTCGCCCTCGGACCAGGTGATAAAGCCTCTATAGCCTTGCCCCGTTTCGTAGCGCACATATATGGAGATGAGCGGGGGCCACCAGGTGTCGGAACCGACAATGCTGGCGATGCGGATAGAGTTGCCCGGCGGCCACCACGTGAACGGATCAGGGATGACCACGCCATTAGGGTCGAACCAGAAGGTGAGATAGCCCTCCTCGGCCTTGGCGACGTCGGTCTGGTAGATGTAGCGCTCACTCTGGCCGACGGCGACCGACAGGCCGGTGGAGCCGTTGTATCCGCCACCGGTGACCAGGCTCAGGTCGCCGGCCGAGACTGCTTCCCAGGTGTCCAGGGTGCCGCTTTCAAAGCCGTCGGCCACAATGTCCCAGACTGGCGGGATGGTGGGGTCAGCGCGGGCGATGGGGATGAAGAGATGAGGCGTAGCAACGACGACGAGAAGCAAGCACAGCGCCAGGCGGGGAAACAGACGAGGGGTTTGCATGGTTCATCCTCCTCTGAGAACGGTGGGCAGGTAGACGGCTCGCCCATTGGCGATGATCGTCGCGGTGCGGGTGATGACGCCGATGGGTTCAGCGCTGATGGTGGCGTCGGCGCGAATCTGGCCGGGGACAATCTCGTCGCCAGGGGCGGCGTGGGAGAGGCCGTCGGTCAGGGCCAGCACAGGGCGAACGCATTTATAATTCCAGACCGATTCTGCTCCCGCCGGATCGCCAGATC
>JAUWOI010000273.1 GCA_030612185.1 Anaerolineae bacterium | reverse complement strand
GTCATCTCTAGTCAGATCATTCGCCACGTGGATGCCCACCAGGTGCAACTTATCAACCGCATGCGCCACGGCCACATGTTGCTGGCAGGCCAGACATTGTACGTGCTGGAGGTAGAGCCGGCAGCCTACGCCGCGCTGGCGGCCAACGAGGCGGAAAAGGCCGCTCACATCAACATTCTGGAAGTGCGCGCCTTCGGCAGTTTTGGGCGCGTCTACCTGGGCGGCGAAGAGCGTGATATTATGGCTGGCTACGGCGCGGCTGTTGCCGCTATTGAAGGGATCAGCGGGCGCACGGTCGAGACCAAGCGCCGCGATTAGTGTTGGTAGATTGGGAAATTGGGGAATTGGGGAATTGGGAAAGGTAAACGTGGCGAGTTGGCCCCCCAATTTCCTAATTTCCTAATTGCCAACCTACCAGTTTCCCAAATCAGGAGGATACTATGACTGAAGCATTAGGTATGATCGAGACGAAGAGCTTTCCCGCTATGGTCGAGGCAGCCGACGCCATGGTCAAGGCTGCTAAGGTTGAACTGGTCAGTTACGAGAAGACCGGTGGCGGTCAAGTGACCGCCATCGTGCGCGGTGACGTGGCGGCCGTCAAGGCGGCCGTCGAAGCCGGTGCCCGTGGAGCCGAGAGAGTGGGCGAGGTCGTCGCTATCCACGTCATCCCGCGCCCGCACCTCGACGTGGACCGCGCCCTGCCCCTGGGTCGCCCGCCCGCCGAAGAGTGACAAGGTGACAAGGTGACGGGGTGATACGTTTCACGTATCACGGTTGACGTTTCACGTTTCACGCATACGGAGTTCCAAATGCTATTAGGGAAAGTCGTGGGCACACTGGTCGCCACGCGCAAGGAGCCAACGCTGGACGGCCTCAAGTTCCTGGTGCTCAAACAAATCGACATTGAGGGCCAGGAAACAGGGGCCTACCGCGTCGCGGCGGACGCCGTCGGCGCTGGGATGGGTGAGGTGGTGCTCTACGCCACCGGCAGTTCCGCACGCCAGACGAAGTTGACGGACAAACGCCCATGTGACGCCGTCATTATGGCGATTGTGGACATGCTGGAGGTGGACGGCGTCGTGAAGTATGATAAGGCTGAGGTTGAGGCTGAGGACAACTGATGATTGACGAGACTCGGATTGACGCCATCGTTCAGCAGGTGATGGCCGAGTTGCGCCAGGGGGAGCGCGTGCGCCACGGCCCACTGCCGGAACCGCTGGAGGCCAAACAACCTCCCCCACCCGCCCCGGCGTTGCGCCACGGCGACAACCTTTTCCCCGACGTGGACAGCGCCATAACGGCTGCACGCCGCGCCTATCTGCAACTGTGTGAAATGCCGCTATCGGTACGCGAGCAGATGATCGCCCATATCCGTCGCGTGGTGCGGGAGAACGCGCAACTCCTGGCCTACGATGCCTGGCAAGAGACAGGGATGGGCCGCTACGAGGACAAAATCGAGAAGAACCTGCTCAACGCCAACAAGGTGCCTGGGACCGAAATCCTCACCCCGACCGCCTGGAGTGGTGACGGCGGGCTGACGCTGGTCGAGTACGCGCCCTACGGTGTGATCGGCGCGATCATTCCCAGCACCAACCCCACGTCCAGTGTTATCTGTAACACCATCGGGATGGTGGCGGCGGGCAACGCGGTCGTATTCAACGCGCACCCCGGCGCGCGTGCCTGTTCCAACCACGCAGTGCAATTGATCCACGAGGGTATCGTCGAGGCGGGAGGGCCGCCCAACTTGATCTGCGCCATAGCCGAACCCACCATCGAGACCGCCCAGCAGATTATGCACCACTCCAACGTGCAACTGCTGGCCATAACTGGCGGTGAGGGGGTGGTGCGGGTGGCGATGCAGAGCGGCAAGCGAGCGGTCTGCGCCGGTCCAGGCAACCCGCCGGTCGTGGTGGACGAGACCGCCGACCTGGAACAGGCCGGGCGCGACATCGTGCGCGGCGCTTCTTTCGACAACAACATCATCTGCATTGACGAGAAGGAGATCTTTGCCGTCGCTTCCATCGCCGACGAACTCAAGCGTCTCATGTGCAACCACGGAGCCTACGAGATCAACTCCTGGCAACTCAACCGGTTGATGAAGTCCATCTTCACGCAGGTCCCGCCGGCCGGGCAGCACGGCGCGATGAACAAGGCTTTCATCGGCAAGAACGCTGGTGTGTTGCTTAAGGAGATCGGCATTGACGTGGGAGACGAAATCCGTTTGGTGTTGGCAGAGGTGGAGCATGACCACCCGCTGGTGCTGTCGGAGCAGATGATGCCCATCATCCCGCTGGTCCGCGTGCGCGACGCCGACGAGGGCATTGACCTGGCAAAGGTGGCTGAGCGCGGCTTCCGGCACACGGCGGTGATGCACTCCAAGAACCTGGATCACCTGAGCCGCATGGCGCGCGAGATGGACTGTAGCATCTTCGTCAAGAACGGCCCTTCGTGTGCCGGCGTCGGTTACGGCGGCGAGGGCTTCTGCTCGTTCACCATCGCCAGCCCCACCGGCGAAGGGATCACCAACCCAATCAGTTTTAGCCGCATCCGGCGTTGCGTGCTGAAGGACGCTTTCCGTATTGTCTAGGCATAGTAGCAGTTAGTCAGCCGAAACAATAATTGAGTCTCTGGGGAGAGGAGCCAATCGTGGATAATCTCGACAATCTCGCGAAAAAGTACCATGTCCTCGAAGAAGTTGACAAAAGTGACTTTCAGCGACGCGCTCGCATCCTGCAATCAATTTGGCGGGCCGAGCAAGGTTACGATATCGGGGTACACTCTGGCCGAGAAGGCGAAAGACCGTTGGGATCGCGACTCGTGATGCCCTGGGCCGAAGAGACTCTGGCCAACTATCTGACAGATGCTATACGCGAAGTTGTTCGGAAAGAAGTGATGGATAGACAAAAAAGCCAAGGGAAATTTTTTGCGCGTCCACGGATCTTTAATGATTTGCTTTCAAGTCAACCACTCTGTTTCAACTTGTTTGGGGAACTCCAGCAAGACTTGACGTTAGCCACAACTGTGTTTGAGACTCTCACGTTCGGACGGGTAGGCGAAGTAACGGGAATTGAGTTTGAATATTCTCCCGGTCGGGGTGATGGCCGATATACCGGTGACAATTCGGCATTTGATGTATATGTCACTTTCCGAACGGCGCAAGGTGGGCGAGGTTTTATCGGTATTGAGGTCAAATACCACGAAAACCTACAGGGAAAAGCGGCGCAACATCGTCCCCGATACGAGGAAGTCGCAAAGGCAATGAGCTGTTTCAAGAAAAATAAACTGGTGCAACTCAAAGCGCAACCACTGCAACAGATATGGCGAGACCATTTGCTCGCTGGTAGCCTTCGTCACGCAGATAACTTTGATGACGGGTTCTTTGTGTTTTTGTATCCAAAAGATAATCAGTATTGCGCCAACGCCGTGAGGGACTATCGCGATTGTCTCTCGAACTTTGACACATTTACAGACTGGACGTTGGAGTATGTCAGTATGGCAATCAAACGGCGTACACAGGCCAAGTGGATCGACAGTTTCATTGACCGCTATTTAGACCTTGACAATCTGCTAGTGGCCTAATGGGCGAAGGCCGCCTCTGCCCATTGTTGTTCACTGCTATACTTGCAAAGACTGAAAGCATCTGGCGCTTTCATCAGATTTCGGTTCTCAATGCCCGCGGACTGACCTTTTACGCATCACATTTTACGCATTACGCATATGGTTGAACCAGCCCTCGCTCTGCTCGAATTCAGCAGCATCGCCGCCGGAATTCAGGCCGCCGATGCTATGGTCAAGCGCGCCCCGATTGACGTGATCAAGGCGGGCACCGTGCAACCCGGCAAATACCTGGTGCTGGTCGGGGGCGAGGTGGCCGACGTAGAAGAGTCCCTGGCGGCGGGGCGCGAGGTGGGCGGTGATACCACCGTGGATTTCGTCTACCTGCCGCATGTGCACCCGGAGGTGGTGGAGGCCATCGGTGGGGGCCGTGTGCCACGGGTCACGGACGCCCTGGGTGTGATTGAAACGACTACGGTCGCAGCCGCCATCCACGCTGCCGACGCGGGTATCAAAGGAGCCGAAGTGAGGCTGGTCGAGGTGCGGCTGGCGGACGGGCTGGGGGGTAAAGGCATCGTGCTTTTTTCCGGCCTGGTGGCCGACGTACAAGCGGCGGTCGAGATCGGCGTGGGCGTGTTAGAACGGCCCGCATTGCTGGTGCGCCAGGTCGTCATTCCGCAATTGCATCCTGAAATGTGGGAGAACGTCGCCGACGCCACCCGCTTCCGGACCAGAGTGATGGACAGGCTATGAAATTCGCGCGTGTGATTGGCACGGTGGTCGCCACCTGCAAGTACGAAGGGCTCGAAGGAATCAAGTTCCTCGTCGTACAACTGCTGGACGAAGAACTGAACCCGCAGGGGCGGCCCACCATCGCGGCCGACGCCACGGCCCAGGCCGGGCCCGGCGAATTGGTCTTCGTCGTCGGCAGCCGCGAGGCAGCGCAGGCGCTGCCAGAGGTCTTCGTGCCGGGGGATCTGGCGATCACAGGGATCGTGGACGAAGTCGAGATTGAGCGCGGACCGCGCCGCCAGCAGCCCACCGCCATCTGGCACCACTTGCCGCTAGTCCTGCCACCGCGAGTACTCGTGGCGGTGAGCCAGGTCGAAGAAGAGGATGACTGACTATGTACATCGGCAAGGTCATCGGCACGGTAGTCGCCACGATCAAGATTCCGCACCTGGAGGGGCGCAAACTGCTGCTCGTGGACCAGGTTGACCTGCGCGGGCAGGAGACCGGTTATTACGACATCGCGGTGGATGTGGCGCAGGCTGGCCCCGGCGACACGGTGCTGGTGATAGACGAGGGAAACGGGGCGCGACAGATTCTCGGACTCGACCCTGGCGCTATACGCGCCGTCATCGTTGGCGTAGTGGACGAAGTGACGTTGAGTGGATAGTGCACCGGAATCCTGAACTTGTTCTGGACTGTTGCGCACACCCTCAACAAGTTGGAGACTTCAACCGGCCTTTAATCCCGAGGCCCGTTGCCTTTGATTTGGCTGACACTCCTATTGACTTGACCAACGCACCGGACGAAATTATAATGAGCAGCGTGATGTCGGAACATGTAGATGAGGCCTACGGTGAGTCTGAAGCGTATTCGCTAACTGGTTCAGGATGACCAATATCGTCTCACCCGTCATGCACGGGACGAGAGTCGAGTCCGCCAGATCAGTGTCCGGGACATTGAAGATGCTATCGCGAGCGGTCAGGTGATCGAGACGCACATTGACGATTGGGATTTCGTCTGCTACTTGATTGTCGGCGAACGCTTCAATGGTGACGTTATCCACATCGCCTGCAAGATCGTTGATGATGTGGTCCAAGTCAATACTGTTTACTTTCCTCATGCGCATTTGTGGAAGGATGATCGGATTCGTAAAAGGTGATACCTATGAGATGTGGAACGTGTAACTATCCCTTGCTGGAGACTACTACGACGACGGTCGAAGAGTGGGACGGAGACGAATTGATCGTCATTCGGGACGTGCCGATCGAAAAATGTCCCCAATGTGGTGAAGAGTATTTTGAGCCTGCCGTGCTGCGAGAGTTGGAAGCATTGATTGCTCATCGTCACACTTGCCCCACGCTCCAACCCGCGCAGGTGATTCAAGTTCCTGTGTTCAGGTACGTTCTGAGTTGAAGCACGACTCGGCCATTACATCTTCGATCAATTCGCCAGACCGTGGGTGTTGTGGACGAGGTGACGCTGAGCGGGTAGCGCACATTAGATGTGCTGTGATCCGAAGCAGCGTAATCAATTCGGTTCGTCTACATCAATCAAAATCACTTTGACCGGGGCGGCAGGAAAATGCCGCCTCATCTGCTCAATATCATATATCAGTTTTTCTCCGTAAGACACGCCGGAGGACATTTCCCTATACAGAGCATGACAAGGGACGATTTCAACACCCACCTCTGCTCTATTCTCGTTGTAGAAGTACTGGAACTTGGCTATATCGTAGAACATGGCGAAATACTTACCGAGTTGAACCTCAATTAGCACTTTGTCTTTTACAAAATCAATCTGCTTAAAAGTGCCAGAGATGGTAAAGTCACTGTCCGTTCGCTGAAAATTTTTATGAAATCGCCAATTTCCTTACCGCCATATATGGGGGTATTGTGCAGAATTTGCCCATATATGGTGGTGATCAGTTAGCTTGAACAAGGTAAATTTCAACAAGTAGGCGTTTTCA
>JAUWOI010000160.1 GCA_030612185.1 Anaerolineae bacterium | reverse complement strand
CTGAACAAAGATCGGCCTGCAATCAACGTAACTAGGAAACTTCCTGTGCGCCCATTCATAAAGTCTCGTCATCACACCAGCCCTCCCCTTTTTGGACATTGCCACAACACAGATACGCCCGCCGCCTGGAAGAACTCGTTGGCACTCGTGCAAGACAGTCGGAATTTCTGGTGCATCGAAGAGTTCCAGAGTGAAGCTCACAAAAACTGCGTCGAAGAAATTTGCTTCGAAGGGAAGTTGAGGTGCGGTGCCGCACCTCAACTTCACTCTTTCTGATAATCCTGCTTCCTTGACTCTCGCTAGGGCGATATTGAGCATCTCTTCCGATATATCAATTCCATAGACCTGGCCTGAATTGCCGACTAATTGAGCCAAAGCCAGAATGCAATGTCCGGTACCAAATCCAATCTCAAGAACTATCTCTCCTTCCTTGGCACCTAGTTCTTGCAAACCGGCGTCTCTATATTTCTTCTCGAAGGGACCAGTCACTATATCATACCATTTGCTCATCTTATCGTAACTGGCTTTGGCTTCTTCCTTCGGCCTTGTGACTCTACTTATCTCCGTTTCATTTTTGGACATGTTTTTCCCGATGTTATCTTGCACACCTGACTCCCTTCATTCCTCTGTCTGCTCTCCCTGTCAGTGCTAGAGGCCGACGTACCTGGCGTACAGCGTCCGGGCCACAGCCTCGTCGGTAGTGCCCTTGATGATGGTGCGCCCGTCGGGGAAGACGGTCAGTTCGTAGGAATCGACCCGGAAGCGCAGCATATAGTCGTTGAAGGTTACCTGCCCCACTGAATTGAGTCGCTCTGCCAGGTCAGGGAAAGGACCCTGGCTTCCCCGCGCACGTTGACCTGCACCGCCTCCCGGCCACAGAGGCTGGTCAGGTAGGAGCCCACGCTGGCCTCCAAGAACTCGAACTGGCCCAGGTCGCAGGCCGGGCAGAGATCGTCCCTCTTCTCCAGTTCCAGCCGCTCCAGGGTGCCGGTCCAGGCGTCCACGTAGATCAGTTGGCCATGGAGTGCTTCTTCCTTACCTATGAGGAGCTTGAGAGCCTCGGTTACCTCCAGCGAGGCCACGATGTTCACCGCCGGGCCCAGCACCCCCGCCATGTCGCAGGTGGGTGTGCTACCGGGCGCGGGCATCTCGGCCAGGAAACAGCGGAAGCAGGGAGTGCGGTGGGGAATGATGACCATTGTCATTCCATAGGTGACGATCACCGCCCCATAGACCCAGGGGATAGAGTGCTTGACGCAGGCATCGTTGACCAGAAAGCGGGTTTCGAAGTTGTCGGTGCCATCCAGGACCAGGTCCACGTCACCGATGATCTCTTCCACGTTGCCGGGGTTGACGTCGGCCACGATGGGCTCTATCTCCACCTGAGAATTGACCTTGCGCAGTCTCTCGGCGGCAGCCACTGCTTTGGGTAGTTCCCTGGCGATGTCCTCCTCGTCGAAAAGGATCTGCCGTTGCAGATTATTCAGTTCGATGTAGTCGCGGTCCACGATCTTAACCCGGCCCACTCCGGCACGCACCAGGCTGCTGGCGATGACCGTCCCCAGCGCCCCGCAGCCGATGATGGCCACTGTCGAAGAGAGGAGGCTCTCTTGACCCTCTCTCCCTATCTCGGATAGGAGAATCTGCCTTGAGTATCGCTCCATGTCGCTTGTCCAGTCCCTTTTCAAATCAACAATCTCCCTCCAGCAGCGAAATACGAGCGCCCTTACTCTAACAGCAGCCTTTCCTCGTTTATGGCCCCATCCACGTGCAGTGTCTCACGGACAGCCTGCTCAGTTGGTGTAGTCATCTTTAATCTCTTTTCACTGCCCCAGTTCTTATGTGCTGAAGTCCCCTCAGCCTTGTCCATTCCAAAAGTTTCTTTTCCGCAGGACTTTGCCCAGGGAGACCAGGCTCAACATGATCGGCACTTCCCAAAACAGGCCCATCGTGGTTCCCAGCGCTGCATACGAACCGACGCCATACATCGCTACCGCGGCAGCAATGGCGATTTCAAAGTGGCTCGAAGATCCAATGATGACCGTGGTTATGGCCTCTCTGTATTTCAGTCCAAAGGCGCGGGTGATCAGAAGATTGAACCCGACCACGATGATGAAACCACGCAGCAGCGGGACCGAGACCAACAACAGTTGATCGAAGTTCTCGAGCAAAACTTGCCCATTCAGCGAAAAGAGCACGATGAGCGTCATCAAGAGGGCTGCGATAGCGATCTTGCCGACAGTAGGACGATATGTATTCTCGAACCACGGTTCCCCTTTGGCCCTGATCAGAACTCTCTTGCTTACGATTCCAATGACCAGTGGAATTCCGATAAAGATGAACGCTGAGATAGCCAGCAACCCTCGATCTATGGGGATGTTTTGAATGCCTGTCAACAGTGAAACGACCGGCACGTAGAGCACTATAATGGTGATAGTATTCAGGCTCGTGTTGATTACGTTCTGCTCCTGGTTCCCTTCGGCCAGTTTGCCCCAAACGAGAACCATCGCAGTGCATGGGCTCGACCCTAGCAAGATGACGGCGATGCCAAGTTGTTCGTTTCCCCGCAAAAACAGATATGCCAACCCCGCTGCAACCAAAGGCGCGATCACCCAATTGGAAAACAGGGTCATTATGATCGGTTTGGGGTTATATTTCAATTTTTTCAACTCGGATACTTGCAGATTGAGCAGGGCCGGGTACATCATCAAAAACAAGCAGATGCCAATGGGAATTGAGATCCCACGGATTTGCCAAGAGGCGATAGCCTCACTGATGCCAGGTACTGTCTGGGAAAGCACGACCCCGATAACCATGCAAAGCGCAACCCACCCAGCCAGATACTTTTCGAACTTACTCATTGTGTTGTCTCCTTTGTCTAAAGTGCGTCATCCTCTGTCCGAGCATTGTTGCTTCCCATTCTATTTGCTGCGTAGCGTCACAGCCTTATTCGGAGCCGACGATCTCGAAAGCACAGGTGATCGCGCCGGTGGGGCAGACCTCTTCGCATAGACAACAGCAGTCGCAAGCCCCAACGCTGGCGTGGAGGCAGGCTTCTGGACAGGCGAAGACCGGCCCCCGTTCTCCCAGTTCCACGGCGTGGCAGGGGCAGGCCTCCACGCACAGCCCGCAGAGCGTGCAGCGAGTTTCGTCCACCTGTGGCAGTGCCCACGTCCCATTCATTGCTATCTCCTGCACCAAAAAACGTCCACCATCATTGTATCATCAGGGCGGCCGTCTGTCTGTGACAAAAGTCTCTTTTTCCTACACGCCTGTAGCCTCCCGCTCCAGTCCTTCTCGATCCACCACGATGACTCGCCCGCGCTGGCGGCGAATCAACCCGGCGGCGGCGAAGGCCCGCAGCGTGCGCACCACCATCTCTCGCACACTGCCAATGTGCGCGGCGATTTCCTCCTGCGTCCAGCGGTGGGGTGGCTGCGGGGCCTCAGCCTGGGCCAACAGGAAACGCGCCAGGCGGGTGCGCACCGTGTGCAAGGCCAGGTCCTCCACCACGTCGCTCAACCGCCGCACCTCGGCTGCCAGGCGCTCCATGATGGCCAGCGCTACCTGCGGGTGCTGGCGCACGATGCGCTGGAAGCGCTCGCAGGTGATGGTGTAGAGAGTTGTGTCCGTCACAGCGTCCACGGTGGCCAGATGGGGCCCGCCGTCGAGCGCCGGGACAAGGCTGAGGGTCTCGCCGGGGCCGAGATAGGCGAGCACGTATTCGCGGCCTGAGAGCGATGTGCGGCTGGTTCGCACCACACCCTGGACGACGAAGTACAGCGCCTGGCAGGGATCGCCCTCCAGCAGGATCAACTGGCCGGATGGGAAAGTGTGCTCGTGGACGTGGGGCGCAATCTCCCGCAAGGCGTCGTCGTCGAGCCCAGCAAAGAATGGCAGTTGGGAGAGGGTCTGAACTGTGATAACCATCAGTTTCGTTGTGCTCCGCAAAGATCAGACAGCAAGGGGCATTCACTGCCTCCGCTCATCGGGTGCACAGTTAATTGTAGCCCAGATCGGGCCTGCGGTCAACCCGGCGCGGCAACGAAACAGGGCAGGCGCAGCGCCACGCCCGCCCCGCAATGGATCCCCTGCACATTGCCGCCGTCTGCACATAGCCGACGCCGGCACAGCCAGGGCAATGGATTATCGTTACCTCCTCTTATCCTTTGCTCCGCTGGCCGGGAACGATGTACCGTACCTGTTTGAAGGGTTTCACCTCCGCGCCGACTTGCTCCTTGAGGATGTTGCCGGAGACGTGCATCAGCGTGTCGTTAAAGTCAGGGTCTACGCCCATCCCGGCCAGGCAGGGGTAGTGATGGTGCAGTAGCCCCGCTTCCTGCTCGGCGTCATCGGCGGAGATCCCCACCAACCCCTGGGCCACGAAGCGGGCGCAGCCGCAGAAGGCGTCCCGCAGGACATCCACTGCGGTGATGATCCGCGCCTCTGGGTCCACGGTGATGTGCAGACTGGGCTGGCCGAAGTGACGGGCAAACTCGGCGATGAGGGGGTCATCGTACTCCGTCCGGTGGCGGCGGACGTTGTAGTGGGTCTCTGTCAGCGAGCACAGGGGCTTGGGGGTGACGCAGGTGACGCCCACGTCAACCAGCCAGCCGCGCAGTTGCCGGGCCAGCCCCCGGGGCAGCCATTCCTCTCGGTCCACCGGCGCGATGACGGCTTGCGCCCCCGTCATTCGCGCTACTTCTGGGACCAACTCCGCCACGCCTTTGTGCTCGCCGAAGGCCAGGACCAGGGCGGCGGACGGAAGGCTCGGCGGCAAGTGATCTTCTGGGTAATCTACGATAGGCGGCAGTACCGCCGGAGCCCGCCAGACCTCAATGTGCCAATCGCCCGGGCCGTGGGTGCGGATGTTGTCCACGTGCCGTTGTCCGTACTCGCCGGTGATGATCGCCAAGATACGCATGTTGCTCACTCCTTGTGCGCGTGGGGATAGAAACCAGGTTTTTTCCGAAAAACCTGGTTTCTATTTGCTCATCCCTCGTCGTTCACCAAGCGCCGTTCGCCTTCGAGCGTGCGGATGCGGGTGATGTCCTGGGTCACCTCCAGCGTGCCCTGATACTCCCCCTGCTTGTCACGGATGGCGAAGTAGCGGATGTGGATGAACTTCCCCTGCATCTGAAGCCAGAACTCAGCCACGTCACGGTGTCCGGCCCGAAAGTCGTCCAGGATCTTCTGCACCCGGTGAACGCTGGCGGGCGGGTGGCACTTCTGCACCTGGCGGCCGATGATGGCCGGGGAGCGAGGGAAGATCCGCTCCTTGCCCTGGGAGAAGAATCGAACGGTGTCGTCTTTGTCCACATAGGTGATATCAACCGGCAGGTGGGTCAGCAGTCGGTTGATCTGCTGTGGCGTGAGTGCGCCGGTGTCCAGGTGGAGCAGGTCGTCGGCCCCTTCCTCCCGTGCCTCGACCGGCGGTGAGGCTGCCTCCGGGGCAGGGGCTCCGGGTTGCCATTGGCTGCCAGGCTCCACGTAGCAATAGCCCACTTCCGGCTCCTGCGCGCGGATCGCTCTCCACTCTTCTTCGCTCAATTTTTCCAGGGCTGCGGGGAAGAGGATATTGTCTTCCTTGTAGAACATCTCGCGGATGGCGGTGCTGAGGGGTTCAAAGACCTCGACGATGCGGGCGTTGAAAGCGGCCGGATCATCGCCGGGGCCAGCGGCCAGCAGTCCGTCAAGCGCCTTCCAGCCGGCGCGCACGTCGTCGTGGATGGCCCACATCACGGACGACGGCCCTGTGAAGCCGTGCTGTTCCATGTAGGGGAACAGGATGTTCTCCTTGCGCAGGTAGTGCTTCTCGTACTCCTGCAGTTCCCGCAGGCGAGCGGAGGCCTGCTCCAGTTGGGCCTGCCCTGAGCGGAGCCGATGGGCCGCGCCGGGTTTGGTCTCAAGTGCGTCCAGGGCCTCTTGTAGGGCGTCCAGCACGCGCGCGGCGGCGCTGTTTTCGGCGCGGAAGGTGTGGACCGGGTGACCTGGAAGGGTCTCCGGACTAGGCTGGGCATCCAGCGACTCGCGGAAGACCGCCACGTGCACGTCGCACAGTCGCTTGATCTCCATCTCCGGCAGCCCCTCGGCGATCAGGGCCTGCTCCATCTCGGCGACCTCCGTCGCGCCCACGTCTCGCAGCAGCGCGGCAAACTCATCCTTGACATCCTCGACGGTCTTGCCTGCGTGCAGTTCACGGATCAGCATCTTCAGCGTCTCTTTGCGTTTGGTTTGATTGTTGATGTATTCACTCATCTGTCGCCTCCCTATTCCTACAAGTGGACGGCCGCCAGCATTGCCCTACTGGCCGGCGACGATGGCGGCCAGATCTTCTTCAACTGTGGTGATGGGCTTGATGTCGAAATTCTCGACCAGGACACTCAAGACGTTGGGCGAGATGAACGCCGGCAGTGTCGGCCCCAGGCGGATGTTTTTCACGCCGAGGGAGAGCAACGCCAGTAGCACGATCACCGCTTTTTGCTCGTACCAGGCAATGTCGTATGAGATAGGCAGGTCGTTGATGTCGTCCAGGCCGAACGCTTCGGCCAGTTTTTGGGCGATCACGACCAGCGAGTACGAGTCGTTGCACTGTCCGGCATCCAGAATGCGAGGAATGCCGTTGATGTCGCCCAAATCCAGTTTGTTGTAACGGTATTTGGCGCAGCCAGCCGTCAGGATGACCGTGTCGTGGGGCAGGTTATTGGCCACATCGGTGTAGTACTGTCGCGTTTTGTGCCGGCCGTCGCAACCGGCCATCACGACAAAACGTTTGATGTCGCCGCTCTTGACGGCTTCCACGACTTTGTCGGCCACGCTCAGCACAGCAGTGTGCGCAAAGCCGATAGGAATGGTCCCCTGTTCCAGTTCTTGTGGGCTGCCCAATTCCAGCGCCCGGGCGATAACCGGGCCAAAGTCCTTCTGCCCGCCGCCCTGGCGGTCGGGGATGTGCTGGACACCGGGCCATCCGGTCATCCCGGTGGTGAATATCCTGTCCTGGTAACTCGGCTTGGGTTTGACGATACAGTTGGTCGTCATCAGGATCGCGCCGCCGAATTTCTCAAACTCTTGCTGCTGATGCCACCAGGAACCGCCGTAGTTACCTACAAAGTGAGGGTACTTCTTGAAAGCGGGATAGGCGTTCGCCGGCAGCATTTCGCCGTGAGTGTAGATATTCACGCCCCTGCCTTCGGTCTGCTGGAGCAACTCGTCCAGGTCCCTCAGGTCGTGCCCGCTGATGAGGATGGCGGACCCTTCGCGGACACCGATGTTGACCTGGGTCGGTTCGGGGTCGCCATACGTGGAGGTATTGGCCTGGTCCAACAAGGCCATCGCCTGGACGCCCATCTCACCACATTTGAGCACCAACCCCACCAGGTCACCTGCCGATGCACCATCATCCGTCGTGGCCAGCAATCCTTCCTGCAAGAAGGCCAGCAACGTTTCGTCATGGTGCTCCAGGACGTAGGCGTGGTCCACATAGGCGGCGAGTCCCTTGAGACCGTAGGTCAGCAACTCTCGCAACGAGCGGATGTCCTCATCCAGATCGGGATCGGACATAATGCCGACGGTAGAGCCCTTTTGGACCAACTCGTCCAGATCTTCTTTTTCAGGGACCCAGGTCGCCACGTCAGGCAGCGACTCTGATGCTTCCATAAACTGTGACCGGAGGCTATCACGCAACTCCAACGCTTTTCTCACCAGTGCGGCAAGCCGCTCCGGGTCAAAGTTCGCGTTGGTGATCGTGGCGAAGAGCGACTGGGCCACGAACAGGTCCGTCTCCGGGTCGGAAATCCCCAGTTCTCTGGCTCTAACTCCATAGAAAGAAATGCCTTTCAGGAGCCAAATCAGCAGATCCTGGAGATTGGCCACGTCGGCGGTCTTTCCGCAGACGCCGCGAACTGTGCAACCCTGATTCTTGCTAGTTTCTTGACATTGAAAACAGAACATACTCATTTTGTCTTTCCTGCCTTTCTTTTTGTTTGCTTCGCTATTAAAACAAGGTTCCCACTGCTCTCGGAATCGAAGGGCGCGCCGGACATGTCACCGTAGCAGACGATGCCGCCAAAGCCTGCCTTTACCAGCGCTGTCGTCAGTTCCTCCTGTCGCAGTGGCCGCAGCCGCGTGGCCGCGACGTGTTGGCTCCATCCGTTCATTCCCTCCCGCTGTAGTGTCACCAGGTTGAAGGTCAGCGTCCTATCGGGTTCGAAGTCGTAGAAGCGCAGGAAGAGCCACTCCGCGTCCCCCTCACGGCGGGTCTGGGGTTTCATCCACCGCTCGCCCCGCGCCAGCACAGCATCGAAGTTGCGGTTCTGGATCAGGAGCAAACCACCGGGCCGCAAGCAGGCGGCGAAGTCGTCCAGCGCCGCCGCAAGATCGGCGGGGGTCAGCAGGTGGGGCAGCGAGTTGCCCAGGCAGAGCAGGGCATCAAAGCCGGTGCCGACCCGCGCGCTCAACCCCCCGAAGCCGGTCGTCTCGAACCGCACGTCTACCCCCGAAGTGGTCGCGTTGGCCTGCGCCTGCTCGATCATCCCTGCGCTCAAGTCGGCCCCCACTGCCGCGTACCCCCGCTGAGCCAACGCAAGTGTGTGCATCCCCGTCCCGCAGGCGGCGTCCAGCACGCGGCGGGCTCTCACTGCCTGCAACTGCTGCTCGATGAACGGCAGTTCTGCCGCTAGCCGGCCTTGCCAGTCCACGAAGCGGTCGTAGTCTGAACTGAAATCCTCGTACA
>JAUWOI010000452.1 GCA_030612185.1 Anaerolineae bacterium | reverse complement strand
GGCCTCGTTGTCAATCACCACGTAGTCATACTGCTTACCGAGCCGGTCCACGATTACCCGTAACATCTGGTTGGCTGCGCAGTAGCAGCCCGGGCCCTCTGGCCGCCCCATCACCAGCAGGTCCACGCGCTCTCCCTCCTCCAGCGCCATCTGCACGTGGTAATCCAGGTACTCCTGCTTGCTCATCCCGCCGGGCATCGAGCCTGCCAGCGCGCCGCTGGACTGTACCATATCGAGCATACCCTCGCGGATATCGCCGACCGTCTGCTCCACATCCATCCCCAACACCATGTTGAGGTTGCTGGAGGGATCGGCGTCAATGGCCAGAATAGAGCCGCTGTGTTCCTCAATCAAGTAGCGGATCAGGAGCGCCGCAATGGTCGTCTTACCGGTGCCGCCTTTGCCAGCCAGCGCGATGGTCGTCGTCAAATCAAATCCCTCCCAATCTACCCATTTCCCAATCTACCAACCTACCGCCCTTCCAACAACGCCGCCACCGACGGGAACTGGCCCTCATCCGTGTGCGGCAGGAACATAGCAGCGTTGAACTCATCGAAAAAAGTGTTGTCGGCCGAAAGTTCCAGATAGGTCATCATCTGCCCCACCTCACTCACCCGCTGGCGCATCCCCCGCGAAAGAAGCGCCATGTACGCCCCCCGCACCGAGGTGTTGCCCAGGAAATGGAAGTCGTCGAAGGGCTTGTCGGGCAACAGGCCAATTCGGATGGCGTTGCTCACGTTGATGTACTGGCCGAAGGCCCCGCCGATGAGCACCTGCCCCACGTCGGCCATAGTCAGTCCCACGCTGCGGGTCAGGATGGAGAACCCGGCGTAGATGGCCGCCTTGGCCCGCATCAGGTTGTCAATGTCCACCGCCGTGATAACGATGTCCTCGCCGGTGGCCGTCTCGGCGGCCCAGGCCACCACGTACTCCAGTCCGTGTTCCCCTTCCCGCACCCGTTTCGTCGGCAGGTTCAGGTTGACGTTGCCACTCTTGTCCACCACCCCAGCGACGAACATCTCCGCCATAAGAGAAATCAGCCCAGAGCCACAGATTCCCCGAGGCTGCTCGCCGCCGATAACGCGATAGGTGATTTCGTAGTCCTCCGAATTGACCCACACCTCCTCGATGGCCCCGGCGGTGGCCCGCATCCCGTGCACCACTCCGGCCCCCTCGAAGGCCGGACCGGCGGAACAGGCGCAGGCGATGAGCCAGGTGCAGTCCCCCAGCACTATCTCCCCGTTGGTTCCGATGTCTATGAACAACGTCAGATCCCCCGTGCGGCACATCTCGGAACTGACCACGCCTGAGGTGATGTCGGCCCCCACGTAGGAGGCGACGCCGGGCAGACAGTCCACCGTCGCCTCGGCATTCACCCCGAGGCCGATCTCCCGGGCCGGGAAGGGGGGGAACTGATTGACGGCGGTGATGAAGGGCATCAAGCGGATGGACTCCGGCGGGACACCGGCGAAGAGGTGAATCATCGTGCTGTTGCCGGCCACCACCGCTTTATAGATCTCGTCGGTACTGATAGACCGCTCCCGCGCCGCCTGCTTCAGCAGCCGGTTGAGCGTTTCCATCACCAGTCCCTGCAACTCCTCCAGGCCACTCCCACACTCCCCCTCTCCCACACTCCCACACTTCTTTTTGGAGGCGTAGATGATACGGGAGATGACGTCCTCGCCCCGAACGATCTGGCCGTTATAGTCGGCCTTCCGGGCCATCACCTCGCCGCTGATCAGGTCCACCAGCCAGACGTGGTTACTGGTCGTGCCGATGTCAATGGCCACCGCCCATAGGCTCTCCAGGTGCTCACCGGGCAGGACGTCTACCAGGCGGGGTGGCCCCTCTGGAGACCCTTCGGGTTTCGGAAAACCCGAAGGGTCTAGGTCGACCACTACTGTGACCGTCCACTCCCCCTCTCGCAGCGCCCGGCCCAACTTGCGCAGCACCGGCAGGGAGACTTGCAGTTCCGCCAGATTGTAGTAGCGGGCCAGTTCCCGCTGCAGACGAGACCAGTCGTCGGTCTGGTCTTGCAGAGAGGGCGGCTCCAGGGTGATGACATACTTACGCAGCGGCTGGTCGTGCAAGTCGTAGGGAAAGGGCAGTTCGACCTTCGCCGCCCGCTTGCTTTCCTTCAGCCGCCGCTCGATCTTTTCCTGCGGCGGCACGAGGATGACGACGTCTCCCTCGACGACCGTCTGGCAGGCCAGCGCGTAGCCCTCCGCCACATCCTCGGGGGAGAGGCGCTGCGTAGAACGCCGCCGCACCTGGCCCTCTTGAACGATGACCGCACAGCGCCCGCAGCGCCCCTGACCACCACAGGGCATCAGGATATCTATCCCAGCCTGCTGGGCAGCGTCGCCAATCAATGCCCCAACAGGAACCTCCACCTCGCGGTCGAGGGGTAAGAACCGGACCTTGCATATCGTCATTGTCAGTACGTTAGTACATTGGTAGATTAGTACATTGGTAAATTGGTAGACTGGTGAGAGAATTCCCCCAATTTACCAGTTTCCCAATCTACCAACTACGGCTGCCATACCTTCAGATACGCAGGTATGTCCACCGCTTCGCGCGGCCCGACCAGGATCTCCCACCCCGGCAACTCCTCCTCCAGTTCGCCTAGTAGCACCGACACGTGACCGGGGATGACCAACTTACGATGGCTGACCTTTTCCTCCATGCCGTTTGTTTTGACGGCCTTGGCAATACGCTCGGCGTCGAACTTGCCCGCGGCCCAGGCGGTCAGCACGCTCATACCCTCGGCGTCGGCCACCAAAAGCCAACCCGGATTGCCGCTGCCGTCAATCTCGTTCGCCACGGAGAAGTAGGTGATGGAGAAGTTGGTCGTCACCATCAGAGCCGAGTCGGCCTGGGGATCGTTGATCTCGTAGACACCCGGTTGCACCTGGATCGGCTTCTGCGGATCGGTGTAGATATTGGTGCGCAGGGCCAGCAGGGGATAGATAGTCGCCGGGCTGAACCGATCGAGCACGACGAAGCCACCATATTTGGTGATCGCCTGCGTCGCCGCAACGGACACCATTCCCTCGTCGTCGGCACATTCACCGGGGAAACTGATGATCGGGAAGCCCAACGGCCTAAAGTTCTTCTTCAGCGCCATACGCCGGATCAGTGTGTTCAAAACCAGCGACGAGCGGAGGTCGCGCACGCCAGGGTCGAGAACAATTTCTTCGACGCCCGCCTCCTTGATTTTCTCCGTCAGTTCAGCCAGGACACTCAACGAGTCGGCCCTGATGACCATCGGCGCGTCGTGCTTCTTGGCCAGGCCGGCGAAGGCTTCCCAGTTATCAGCCGTGGCCCCACAGATCAACGGGCGCGTTCCCTCGGCGGCCTCCAATCCCTGCGCCATCACGGCGGGATCGGCGGAGATGAGGATCAGCGGAAGTTTGGCCGTGTCCAACACACCCTTCACGGTAGATGCGAACGTGTCACCGTCCCCCGTGGCCTCGACAGCGAAGCCGTCAATGGTCAACGCCATGCCAACGTACTCCACCGAGTAAGCCGCCGCTTCCTCGACCGCTGTCTTGATCTCATCCATAGACTGGTCGTCGCAGACGCGGATAAATATCCCGGCTGGGTTGTAGAACGTCTTCTCGTGCCGAAAGAGCACGATCTCGTTGCCCGACTTCACATCTCGACCGTTGGCGGAAAGGGTCACGAGCCGCACCGGCGGCGCGGCCGACTCGGCCAGTTTCTCCCGCGCCTCGTCAGACACATCGGGACACAGGGCCAGTTCGACCTGCTTGGCCGCCAGTTTCATTGCAAAAGCCAGGCACGTGGGAAAACCACATTCCTTGCAGTTAGTCTGAGGCAACATCTTGTAAATTTGAAGGCCTGAAAGTGCCATGTTTTATTCTCCTTTAAGAGCAATAGATGAGGAAAGGGTAAATGAGTAGATGAGGGAGCACACCCCCCTTTCCTCATTTACCCATTTACTCATCTACTTGCTTACTCTAC
>JAUWOI010000125.1 GCA_030612185.1 Anaerolineae bacterium | reverse complement strand
ATGAAAATCTCCGGCATGTCGCCGTATTCCAGCCCATACTGTTCCTCCACGGCCCGCATCAACTCGTAGCCGCCCTTCTCCAGGTCATTCTGGTGGACCACCACTTGCCCTTCCTCGTACCTGTCCAAGATTGGCGGTAAGATCTCTTCCACAAGCACCAGGCAATCCCCGCAGTGACTGTCCCAGAAAAGCCAGAAGTGCACCCTTCGATCCGGCGTAGGGGTCGGCGTGGGGGGCAGTTCTTCTTCGTCGCAGATGTGACAGGCTTTGGTGGTCGGGGTAGGAGGCATAGACGTGGGTGTGGGTGTCAGCCCGGCCATCAGGCCGGGGATAGCCGGATAGTCCACCCCACCGGCAGCCAGGTATTGCTCGATCAGCCCAGGCAGCCTCTCCGGGATCTCGTGTGAACCGATCAGCACAGAGTCACCGATGAATAGCATGGGCACCCCCCGTTCAGGCGGTACCTGAAATGCCTCCTTTGCCACCAGCCATAATTCGTAGTGGGCCGGGTCAGAGACATTGACAGTGAGCACTTCCAGTTGATCACCGTACCGCTCCTGCAGCGGGGGCAGCGTCTCGTTCAGGATCACGTGGCAGTGGGGGCAGTTCTCCGACCAGAACAGCACAGCCCGCACCACCGGATCGCCGGCCTCGGCTGCGGGCGGCAGGAGACCCAGCCAGATCAGTAACAGCAGTGTCAGCAGCAGTGAGATTTTCTTCACGTCATCCACACACACCTCCATCGGCTCAGGGCGCCCACGACCCAGCGGCGCAGTTCCTGTTTGGCTGGCAGGCGTCGCTCGGTCACCAACTGTCGGACAGCCTCACTCCTCCGTGCCCACCCATGGCTCAACGAAGACTGGCCAGAACCGCCCGTAGCCGTCAGCATAAAAAGGACATTTGCTGCGCCCCGGCTTCAACTTCTCCAGCAGCCCCTGCGTCACGTAGATGGTCAGGTCGGCTGACCGCAGGCCCAGCAGGCAGTTCACTCTGTTTACCAGCCCTTGCGCGATCTTTTGCGCCTCCGCCCGGCCCTCCAGACGACCGAGTGCATTTTTCACCATACGACCTCGGTTCTTATTCTAGCCCGTACAGTCCAATCAGCGTAGTACGCAGAGAATAGTACGTCTACTCTCTGACCGTCAACTTGCCTTCTTCCCGCAATTGTTTCTTGATCTTGCTCCAGATTCCCTCTCGTTTGTACAACGCACGTACCTCCTGGATATCGGGGAAGGAAATGGCGTTCCCCAGACAGAGGTTGGCACAGGTAGTGCATCCTACGACGCAGTTGTAAGGGCGTACTACCCTTCCCCCCTCTTTTGTCCAGTCATAGACGTTCTTGCCACAGTTCATGCACATACCGCATTTCACACATTCGTTCGGATCAACGATTGGATACCATTCAATTTGATCCCTTGGATATCCTGTCAGCCACGGCATATTGAGATCTCCTTTTTACTTCCATATCAACGGCGCCCCCTGCTATACAAAGGGTCAGAATGAAACTGCCCGATTGCCATAGCTCGGGCGACTGCTTGACGCACTAACAGATCCATTGGCGTCCCACTTGGCACAATGGCATTCCAAACGGCATTGACCTCAAGTAACGTGAAGACTGGCGAGGGAGAGAGATTCACTCACTTGGTCAGATTGATAAGTGATCGCGTCTACTCCAGCCCCGCCTCGCGCAGCGCGCCGACCAGGCTTTCCTTGCTCGGTGCCAACCCCACAAACTTGACCAGGTCGCCGATGACCATCGCCGGAGCATTGCCAATGGCGTATTCCTCCCACTCCTTGTCGCCGGGGCCGGTGTGGAAGACGATTTCGACCCGGTCGCCAAACTCGACCTCAATCTCCTTCAGCAGTCGCTTAACTGCCACACCGCCGGAGCAGGGCGGCACCGACACGAATGCTTCAATCCTTACTTTAGACATAGCCCACCCTCCCGCAACGCATTGTTGAGCGTCGCTTCGCTGGGGCACATCCCCTCAATGCGGATGCTCCCGTTGACTACCGCCGCCGGGACGCAAAAGAGGTTGTACGCTTCGAACTTTTCCAGCCCCTCAGCGCCCTCGTAGATGGTGAGTTCCAACTCGCCTTCGTACCTGGGCGCGACCCGCTGCGCCAGTTCGATGATGGCGACACAGCCGGGGCAGGGCGGGTCGCCACTAAAGATCTCTAGTTTAACCATCATAGACCTCCCAGTTTCTTCTCAATGATTGATACGAGCCTTGCTGCCGGTACAACCTTGCCTGCGCCGACCACCTCTTCGCCGACGACGATCAGCGGCGTGGTCATCAAACCGTACTGTTCCGCTTCCGGCCCCAGCGCGTCGAGATTGACCACTTCCACCTGTCCGAGGAACTGCTCTGCTGCCTTCTGCGCTTGCGCCTCCGCGCGTTTACAGTTAGCGCAGGGCGGCGTGGTGCCAAAGACTTTGATTTGAAGCATCATCTCCCTCCTACAAACCTTGCGTCGCTCGAATCCACCCCGTAATCTCTTCTTTGCGCGGAATACGGCCCGAAGACTTGACCTCCCCGTTAATCACCAGGGCTGGCGTACTCATGACATCGTAGGCCATGATCGCGTCCATCTCTTTGACCTTGGTGAACGTCGCTTCGATGCCCAGTTCACCAGCCGCCTCACGAGCCAGCCTTTCCAGACGCTCGCACTTGGAGCATCCACCGCCCAGAATCTTGATCTCCATTCTAACCTCCCCAATAGAATCATGAGCAGCAGCAAGGCTTCACTGCTTCGATAGTAGCCGAAACCACAAAATCCTCAACTCTCATACCTGGAGCCCAATCACGGATGAATTCTCTGCTTTCATCCTTGGGTTGTATGCGGATATGGGTGAATCCAGCCTTTCTCAACATGTCTACCAACGCGTCTATCGAAGCCGCGCCCGCCACACATCCGGCGTAGAGTGCAAGGTCTTTTTTCATCTCGTCGGGCAACTGCGCGGTTGCGACAACGTCTGAGATAGCCAGACGGCCACCCGGCTTCAAGACACGCAGTGCTTCTCTGAACACTCTTGGTTTCTCAGGCGAGAGATTGATGACGCAATTGGAGATGATCACATCTACAGAAGCATCTGCCACAGGTAGATTCTCTATCTCCCCAAGGCGAAACTCGATATTCTTGAACCCAGCACTCGCACCGTTCTGGTGGGCCTTGCTGACCATCTCAGGCGTCACATCCACGCCAATGACACGCCCCGTCTCGCCCACGGCCTGGGCTGCGAGAAAGCAATCAAATCCACCCCCGCTGCCCAAATCAAGAACCGTTTCTCCTTCTTTCAACGAGGCGATTGCGTGTGGGTTGCCACATCCCAGTCCCATGTTGGCCCCCTCCGGCGCCGCCGTCAGTTGCTCCGGAGAGTACCCGAGCGCGACGGAAACATCCCCAGGGTTGCAGCAGGACAAGATGCTGCATCCACAACCGGTATCTGTCGCTTGTGCGACGGAGCCGTACTTATCGCGGACGGCCTGTCGAATTTCTTCTCTTTCAGAATCTAACATCTCTCACCTCCTCCTATGTGAAATCAAGTGCTACCGCACAAACCAGCCAAAGATCAGCCCTGCCAGAGTACTAAAGATGGTCACCAGCACCACATAAACCGCTGTCTTTTTCTTGCCGATCACCGAGTTGGTGATGAAGATAGATTGCAGGCTCAACTCTGGGTCGGCCAGCAGGTAGGCCAGCAGCGGGCCACGGTGCATCCCCAGCGAAAGGAACGTCTGGGCGATGGGTACCTCGACCAAGGTGGGAAAGTACATAAACACGCCAAACAACACGCCGACCAGGTTGGCCCACACCGTGTTGCGCCCGGCAATCGCCTCGATCCAGGTCGCGGGGATGATGGCCCGCGCCATCCCGGCCAGGAACACGCCCACGATCAGCAGCGGAATGATCTGCTTGACGAAGCGCCACATCTCCCACAGCCACTCCTGGACTTCGTATTCGTCAAAGCGATTGGCGGCCATCCACCAGACAGCCCCGATGAGCAGAATCTCGGCGATGAGCTTGCCGGTGATGCCCACACTGAGGCTATCGGCGACTGCTACCACCTTGAACGAGGCTACCACCAGGGTCAGGGTGATCAAGCCCAAGGCCACGTAGGTCCAGGTGTTGAATCCCTCGTCCACTTTGTTCAGCCCCAGCCAGGCAGTGATGGCGATAAGGGCCAGCAGGGCGATCAGGAACACCCCGTGGACGCTCACCCCCTCAATGCCCAGGGAATCGTTTGGCGGCACAATAGTGTCTAGCCACCCCTGAAACGAGCCGGCCCACGAACCAGGGAGCGCGAACGTGGCGTAACTGTTCGTCAGCAAGCCGACCTGGAGCGTTCCGGCGATCAGCACTCCCAAGAGCAGCGCAAAGAATATCCACGTGCGGGCGGGCATCTTTGCATCTTGCGCAAAGGCCCGGCCGCCATTGGTGGAGTTGTTGTGCGCCTCGTCGTCCTGGCGGAAGAACCAGGCCATCAGCAGGCCGATGCTGACGCCGAATATGATCGAGAGAATGATGCGGGCCAGCGCGATGTCCATCCCGATCTGGGCGCCGGTGAGGGAGATGGCCAGAATGTTGACTGCTGGCCCGACGAACAGAAACGTGATCGCCGGCCCCAGCCCCGCGCCCTTCTTGTAGATGCTGGCGAAGAGCGGCATGATGGTGCACGAGCAGACCGCCAACACAAACCCGCCCACTGCCGACGCGGGATAGGAGATCCACTTGGGGGCATCCCGGCCCAGGTATTTGGTGATCGCCTCCTTGGGGATCAGTGCGGCCAATGCGCCAGCGATGAAGAAAGCCGGTAGCAGGCACAGCAACACGTGGGCCGCCAGGTAAGCCGCCAGGCTGCCCAGTCCGGTTTGCAACAGCGTTGCCAGATACTCCAAGATGTTCAAGTTTCACCTCCGTGGTTTGTATTTGTATATGCGCTTTATTGCATACTTTGCACGCAAAAAAATACTTACAGGTAGTACAACGTGCACTTGGGACATGGACAATCCGACAGGCGGGTCGCTTGTCCCGCTGCACCCAGGACTTCCTCCAGCAGCCGCTCTACTCGCCGGTCGGCCAACCGGTAATATACTAGCAAGCCGTCCTTGTGGGGTGTGACCACCTTGGCCTCTCGCAGCACCCGCAACTGCTGGGAGACGTAGGCCTGTGGCCGCCCTAGCACTGTCTGCAAGTGACACACACATGCTTCGCTGCACCGTAGCTCGTCCAGTATACGCAGCCGGGCCGGATGAGAGAGCAGATGGTAAATTTGGGCCGCCTGACGATAGGAATTCTGTTTCATATCCTTAATATATGCACACAATTGCATATATTATACAACCAACGCCCACTCTTGTCAAGGTGACAAGAATCACCTGAAGCAGGGGCAGAGTGTCACATCCGCTGACGGGGGCTCTCGCCAGTTGGTGTGTTCTACGTCGCTTCCTGTACCGGCAGGCAGGTGACGTGGAGATAAGCGAAGTCTCCGCGTGGTGGGATCAGATCAATGACCTCGACGACCTCGAACATTTCATCGCCCAGTTGCACCCGATCACCGACGCGCGGCGGGGCATCCAGATTGACGATCACACCCAGGTGTGGCTTGCCTACGACGACATAACTCACCTTATAGATCACGGCGCACCTCCCGCCAGTCTCGCCTGGAGGTTGCGGTGGCGCAGTTTGAACGACAGGTCCGAGGCGATATTGCGCATCACGACGTAGCCGATGTGATGATCGGCGTCGCAGAGATCCCAGAATGTTTGGCGGGGGATGACGTGGAGCATAGTGCCGTCCTCCACACAGCGAACCGTCGCTGAGCGAGCCCCGCGATCCACCAGCGCCATCTCGCCGAACAACTGTCCCTGACCTAGATGGACGATGGGGGTTAGTTGAGGCGGCCCTGGCACGTCGGGAATCCTGCCCCCGGAGACCAGCACTTCGACCATGCCGCTGCGGACGACGTACATCTCGTCGGAGGGGTCGTCCTCGCGGATGACGACGTCACCGGCATTGTAGGTACTCTCCTGGCCCAGCGCAGCGATGCGCTCAATCTGCTCAGGCGTGAGCCCGGAGAACAATTCACTGCGTTGCAACAACTCGATAACCGACATATTTATCCTCCCCTACTGCTAGCCAGGAACGCCTGGCCCCGTGCGACGTAGTGCGCAGCAAAGGTGCGCAGGCGTTCGATCTCCTTATTCGTCAGTCTTCGCACTACCTGCGCCGGCGTACCCAGCGCCAGGTGCCGGGGTGGGATGACCATTCCCTCGGGCACCAACGCGCCAGCCCCGACCAGCGCCTCCCGGCCCACGATCGCGCCGTTCAACATAATGGCTCCAATGCCAACCAATGGAGTTACTATTGTACCACAAAAGCGGAGGTTTTCGTAGTTCTCAGTTGGCATTTCGCCCTCTCTCTGTTACAATCGGTCCAATCGTAGCAGGAGGCAAATCAGTGGACAAGATTTTCTATCCCGATAGCGTTGTGGTCATCGGTGTTTCGGAGAAAGCCGACAACCTGGCAGCCAACGTCATCCGCAATCTGCTGGAGTTCGGCTACAGCGGCGACGTCTACGCCGTAGGGCTGCAGAGTGGCGAGGTGCACAATATCCCCATCCTTACATCGGTGGAAGCGCTGCCCGACGGGGTAGGCCTGGCCGTGATCCTGACCCCAGCGGCGACGGTGCCGGGCCTACTGGACACCTGCGGACGGAAAGGCATCCGCCGGGCGGTGATCGAGTCGGGCGGCTTCGGCGAGTTTTCGGAGGCAGGGCGCGAACTAGAGGAACAAATCCGCGAGGTGGCGCGCCGCTGGGACATCCGTTTCGTGGGCCCGAACTGCATCAGCGTAGTCAACGTGGAAAACGGGCTGTACCTACCCTTCGCCATCCTCGACCGGCAGGCGGTCAAAATGGGTCCGGTCTCAGTGCTGGCGCAAAGCGGCGGGGTCTCCATCACCTACTTGCTCTTGCTGAGCGAGGCCGGGTTAGGGGCCAACAAAGTTGTCAGCATGGGCAACAAGGCCGATCTGGATGAGGTGGATTACCTGACTTATCTGATAGAGGACCCCGGCACCGAGATAATCTGCCTCTACCTGGAGAGCATTGAGGAGGGCCGGCGGCTGATGGAACTGGCCGCTTCGTCGCCCAAGCCGGTCATCGTGCAGAAGGCCAACACGGGCCAGATGAGCGCGCGCATCGCCTTTTCGCACACAGCGGCGCTAGCCAACGATAACCGCATCGTCGGCGCGGCGCTGCGACAGGCGGGCATTGCCCACGCCGGGAGTTTTCAGGACGCGGTAACGTTGGCGCAGGGGTTCACGCTGCCGCCGGTACGGGGCAACGATCTCCTCGTCATATCTCGTTCTGGGGGACACGCAGTCGTGGCAGCCGACCTGGCCGAGGCCTACGGTTTTCACTTGCTACCCATCCCGGACGATTTCCTGACCAGGGTGCGAAGCATCTTCCGCGCCGACGTCATCGCGCTGACCAATCCCATTGACCTGGGCGTGGTGTTCGATTTTGACCTCTACGGAGAGATTGCCGACGAGTGCCTACGCACGTTGGATCCCGACGCGCTGCTGTTGGTGCATACGTATAGCACCGGCCCGGAGGCGGAGGCATCGCGCCGACTGGCCCGCCGCGTTGAGCAACTAGTCCAGCAGACAGGCAAGCCAATTGCTTTCTGCCCCTTTACTCAGGAGTGCGAAGTGATGGCACTGGAGCGGGAGGTGGAACTCCCAACCTTTGCTACAATTGAAGGAGCGGTGCGGGCACTAGCCGCCTCCCGCGACCGGTACACTCGTCCGGCGCAGTTACTCCCGCTGCCACCTGCGCCCGCCCAGCGTCCGCGTGAGGTTGAGGGATTGCTGGCCCGCGACGGGGTACTGACGACCGGCGCGGCTTTGGGGCTATGCGCGGCCTTCGGCATCCCCAGGGCTGAGTGGGCCGTGGCGGAAAGCATTGATGGTGCACTGGTGGCTGTTGGCGCTATGGGCTACCCGGTGGCGCTCAAGGTACTCTCGCCCGACGTCTCGCACAAGTCAGGCGTGGGTGGAGTGGCGCTGGGGGTCGGGAGTGGGGAGACGCTGCGGGCGGAGTTTGCCGCGATCCTGGCGCGGGTGGAGGAGCACGCCCCAGGTGCGAGAGTAGAAGGGGTGCTGGTGCAGCGGATGCTCACCGGGGGGCGGGAGGTGATCCTGGGCGGCAAGCGTGATCCGAGTTTTGGGCCGGTGGTAATGTTCGGGTTGGGCGGGGTGTACGTGGAGGTATTCGAGGACGTCGCGTTTCGTCTGGCCCCGCTGACCCGCGAGGGGGCCAAGGAGATGGTCTCCGAGGTGCGAGGAAGTCGCCTGCTGTGCGGTGTGCGCGGCGAGCCGCCGGCAGACGTGGAGGCGGTCATCGAAGCGCTGCTGGCACTATCGCGCCTCCTGGTCGAATGTCCCGAGGTCGTGGAGGTTGACATTAACCCGCTACTCGCATTCGAGCGGGGCGTGGCAGCGGTGGACGCACGGGTGGTGGTCAGGAGCCAGAAGACTTGACGAAACATGGCTTTTACATTACAATCGCCTCACGTATTCACAGACTATCAGTCGGAGCATAATGTTCGAGAGTTTGACCGATAAACTCCAGGCTGTCTTTCGGCGGTTGGGCAAGCGTGGTATCCTGCGCGAGGCCGATGTAGATGAGGTACTACGTGGGATTCGCCTGGCTCTGCTAGAAGCCGATGTACATTACAAGGTTGTCAAAGACTTCATCGGCCGCGTGCGCGAGCGTACCGTCGGTGCCGAAGTCGCCAAAAGCCTCAGCCCAGCCCAGCAAGTGACCAAGATTGTCCACGAGGAACTGGTTGAAACGCTAGGCGAGCCGGGACGACTGGAACTGAAGGGGCCCGCGCCCTATGTCATTATGCTGGTCGGGCTGCAAGGCTCGGGCAAGACGACGACTGTGGCGAAACTGGCCCGCTATCTGAGGCAAGGCGGTCACTTGCCCTTGATGGTCGCTGGCGATACCTATCGCCCAGCCGCTATCACACAACTGGAGGTATTGGGCCGCCAACTGGAACTGCCGGTCCACAGTGCGGGGCAGCACGTTCCGCCGCCCAATATCTGCGCCAATGGCGTCCGCGAAGCACGCCGTCGAGGCTACGATGTGATAGTTTTGGACACCGCCGGCCGTCTCCAGATTGATGGGGAAATGATGGCTGAGTTAGAGAGCATCAAGCGGGCAGTGAAGCCGGTCGAGACGCTCCTGGTGGCCGATGCAATGACAGGCCAAGAAGCAGTGAATATTGCGGCTGGCTTTCATCAGCAAATTGGGCTGACCGGGTTGATCCTGACCAAGATAGATGGTGACGCTCGAGGAGGAGCGGCCATCAGTATGCGGGCCGTCACCGGCGTACCGATCGAGTTTTTGGGCACGGGCGAGAAGACCGATGCTCTGGAGGTTTTTCACCCTGACCGGTTGGCTTCCCGCATTCTGGGGATGGGAGACGTACTGACGCTCATCGAGCGGGCGGAGGCCACGTTCGACGAGGAGCAAACCAGGCGACTGGAGCGCAAGTTGCGCGAGGCCAGTTTCGACCTGGAGGATTTCTTGGAGCAATTGCGTCAGGTCAAGAAGATGGGGCCGCTGAGCCAGATTCTCGATCTAGTGCCCGGGCTGGGGAAGTTGGCCCAGGACATCTCGCCCGAGGTCACCGACCG
>JAUWOI010000485.1 GCA_030612185.1 Anaerolineae bacterium | reverse complement strand
ATGTGCTCTGACCCTGGTCAGGCGTTGATTAGACAGGACATTGAGAAACAGGGGCTGAACAGGGTGGTGGTGGCTTCCTGCTCGCCGACGATGCATGAGCCGACTTTCCGTGGTGTGACGCGGGAGGGGGGCATCAATCCTTACTTCCTGCAAATGGCCAACATCCGCGAGCAGTGCTCGTGGGTGCACACCGACCGGGAGGAGGCGACGGAGAAGGCCAAGGCGCTGGTCACCTCGGCGGTGGCTAAGGCGGCTTTGCTGGAGCCACTGGAGGAGCGGGAGGTCGGGGTCACGCCGGGCGCGGTCGTCATCGGCGGGGGCGTTGCTGGGATGGCCGCCGCCCTCGATGTGGCCGATGCTGGCTTTCCGGTTTACCTGGTGGAGAAGAGCGATCACCTGGGCGGGCGCGTGGCGGACCTGAACTGCGTCTTCCCAGCGTTGGAATCAGTGGCCGATTTGCTAGGGCCACTCATTGAGCGCGTCCAGGCTCATCCCAACGTCACCGTCCTGCTCAATGCGCAAGTGATGGGTGTGGAGGGATACGTCGGCAACTTTGAGGTGACAGTAAAGAGTAGACGAGTAAATGAGGAACGAGTAAATGAAGAACGAGTGAATGGGGAACGGGGAGTCTCCTCATCTACTCCTTCCTCATCTACTTCATTTACTCTCGATGTGGGTGCCATCATCGTCGCCACAGGCTACGATGTCTTCGACCCGCATCGCAAACCCGAGTTGGGCTACGGCCAGTATCCCAACGTCATCACGTCGCTGGAGATGGAGCGGCGTTTGGCCACAGAAGACCTGACAGGTTTTCCGAAACCTGTCAGGTCTGTGGCCTTTATCCAGTGCGTGGGCTCGCGGGACGCGCAGGTGGGCAACCCGTACTGCTCGCGGGTGTGCTGTATGTACACCGCCAAACAGGCCCGCCTGGTGCGGGAACTCTTGCCTGAGGCCAACGTGACGGTGTTTTTCATAGACGTGCGGGCCTTTGGCAAGGGGGCTGAGGAGTTCTACGACGAGGTGCGGGCGAAGAGAGTGCTTTACCGGCGAGGGAACGTCTCCGAAATCTACCGGCGCGGCGACGCCTCGACTGAGCTCGGCGCAGGCCGGGTGGTGTTGATGGCGGAGGACACGCTGTTGCACCGTCCCATCGAGTTTGAGGCGGACCTGGTGGTGCTGGCAGTGGGGATGGAGCCCCGCTCCGATGCTACTGTTCTCTCCAGTCTGCTCAAACTGCCGCGCTCGTCCGATGGCTTCTTCATGGAGTCACACCCCAAGTTGCGGCCCGTAGACACGGTGGTGGACGGCGTCTTCCTGGCGGGCTGCTGCCAGGGGCCGAAAGATATTCCCGATACGGTGGCCCAGGCGAAGGCGGCGGCCTCCTCGGCCCTCATCCCCCTCATCCGGGGCACGGTGCCGGTGGAATCGGCGACGGCGGTGGTGGACGTGGAGGAGTGCGCCGGGTGCGGGATGTGCGTGGAGGTATGTCCCTTTGGTGCGCCGGCGCTCGATCCGTTTTGGTCCGTCTCGCGGATCAACGCGGTGCTCTGTAAGGGGTGCGGGACGTGTGCTGTCACCTGTCCCTCCAAGGCCATCCGTCTTCAGCACTTTACCGCCGAGCAGGTGCTGGCGCAGGTGGATGCTCTGATTAGCGGTCCAACCAACCAACCAACCAACTAACCAACCAATTCTCAAGGGGGCAATATGGCCGACAACAATTTCGAACCCAAAATCGTCGCCTTTCTGTGCAACTGGTGCACGTACACAGGGGCCGACCTGGCGGGCACGTCGCGCATCCAGTACCCGCCCAATGTGCGCATCATCCGGTTGATGTGCTCCGGCTCGGTGGACCCCACTTATGTGCTCAAGCCGCTTCTGGACGGGGCCGATGGCGTCCTCATCGGCGGCTGCCATCCTGGCGACTGTCACTACCAGTCGGGGAACTATAAAGCCCGGCGGCGCATTATTGCGCTTAAGGAGATCCTCAAGAACGCTGGCTTCGACGAGGATCGGGTCTGGCTGCGCTGGATCAGCGCCAGCGAGGGGGGGCGCTTTGCCGAGACGGTCACAAAGATGACCGCGGCGATGAAGGAGAAAGGCCCTAACCCGATGCGAGGGAAGTGGGCAGTGTGAGGTGGTAGACTGGTAAATTGGGAAACTGGTAAATCGGTAGACTGGGAGTGACCAATCTACCAATGTACCAACCTTTCAACGGTAGGAGATAATTTATGAGAACCACAATAATACCTGTTGAGAACAACGAGACGCTGGCCGCAGTGCGTGGATTCCTCAAGCGGCTGTTGGAGGCTGAGGTGGTGGACGCGCTCCTGGTGCCGATGGAGACTCCCTCTGGCGCTATCACCCCGGCGCTGGTGGCCGATCCTGATCTGTTGGACGTGGCCAACCCGCTGGCTCCGGTGATGGGGCTGAATGCGGCGCGCGTGGCGGGCCACGTCTCCGTCCGCGAGCCTCGGAGGCGCATCGGTGTGGTGCTGCGCCCATGCGAACTGCGGGCACTGGTGGAACTGCTCAAACTCCAGCAGGCCAGCCTGGACGACATGGTAACCATCGGCGTGGACTGCCTGGGCACCTAAGACGTGCCGGTCTACGCCGCGATGCAGGCGGATGGGGGAGTGGACATGGCGGCGCTGCTGGCGACCGCCCAGAGCGGCGAACTGGCTCCGCAGGAGGGGTACGCCTTCCGTGACGCCTGCCAGATGTGCGACGGGCCCCACGTCGAGGAGGCCGATGTCACGCTGGAACTGTTCGGCGCGGATTTGGCTGCCGGTATCCCGGTGAGCCTGTCCGATGAGGTGGCTGATAAACTGGGGATGGATAGTGTGGAAGCGGAAAGAAACCAGGCTATTAAGAAAGAACCTGGTTTCAAGAGGGCCGAGGTGGTGGACAAGGTAGTTGCAGCCCGCACCCAGGTGCGTGACGCGCGTTTCGCCGAGATGCGCCAGCGGCTCGAACAGGAAGGCGTCGAGGGGGTCTTCGCTGCCTGCGTGCGCTGCCACAACTGCATGACCGTCTGCCCCATCTGCTATTGCAAGACCTGCCTGTTCAAGAGTCCCGTCTTCGACCACGAGCCGATGCAGTACATGAACTGGGCACAACGTAAGGGGGCCTACCGGCTGCCAGCCGATACGATGCTCTTTCACCTGACCCGCCTCAACCATATGGTGCTTTCCTGCATTGGCTGCGGGATGTGCACCAGCGACTGTCCGTCGGAGTTGCCGGTCGGATTGGTTTTCCGCACCATCGGGCAACAGGTGCAGGCGGTGTTCGATTATGTGCCTGGTCGCAGCGTCGAGGATCCCCTGCCGCTCGTCACCTTCCGCGAGGATGAGTGGACGGAAGTGGGGGAGGAGTAGATTCGTGAGTCGTGATTCGTAAATTCGGGATAATCTGAGATACGAATCTACGAACCTACGAATTTCCGAATCTACCAGCCTTCCGAGCAAGGAGAGATATATGGAGACCGAGAAACAATCTGAAGTAACCGACGCTGAGTTGATCCCAGTCTACATCATGGGGAAGCAATACATGGTGCCGCCTACGCTGACGATCATGAAGGCGATGGAGTACGCGGGCTACAAACTGATCCGGGGTGTGGGCTGCCGGGGAGGCTTCTGCGGAGCGTGCGGCACAGCCTACCGTGTCATGGGCGATCCGAAGCTCTACTTTGGGTTGGCCTGCCAGACGGTGGTGCAGCC
>JAUWOI010000342.1 GCA_030612185.1 Anaerolineae bacterium | reverse complement strand
AGCACGCGGTCGTCGACGGCAAGTCGCTCCACCGGCACCTCCTGGGTCTCGCCTGTGGGTAGGATCTTGAGGGCCACCGGCGGCGCCAGGTCCAGCAGGCTATCAAGCGCGCCGCGTGCACGCTCTGTGGCGTACCCCTCCAGCGCCTCCCCCAACGCAAACAATACCACCACGATCGCGGCCTCGGCCCACTCGCCGATGAACGCTGCGCCCACGACGGCGATGACCATCAGTGTGTTGATGCCCAGGCTGTGGGAGAGCCACAATTCCTGGAAGGCGTGGCGCGCCACTGGGATGCCTCCCACGACGATAGCGGCCGCAAAGAGGGCTGCCCCTCCCAGTCCCCCCAACGTTGGGGGGGAGTATATTGCTGTTAGTGCCAGGCCAAGCAGCGTCAACAGGCCAGCGACGGCAGCCAGCGTCGTCTCGCGCTTCGAAAAGACGAAGCGGACAAAGCCGATGAGCGGCCTGTTTTCCCGGCGCTGGTCTCTCTCCCCTTTGTCGGTGTCTTCAGTGACCAGTGTATGGCCCGCCGCACTCACAGCCCGGGCAATCTTCTCCGTCGCCGGGGTTGGTTCCACGAACGAAACTGTCAGTGTGCCAGTGACATGGTCGACCTGGCAATCGTCCACGCCCTCCACCCGGCTGACGGTCGCCCGGACTCTTGCGGCGCAGTCTATGCAGGTCAGCCCTGCGATCTTAAATACCTTGGTTTGCATTGGCGTTGGTATCACTCGAGCCGATTGGTAGTGGGACGCGGATTCTCGCGGATAAGAAAAAAAGATCAGTGCGCATCTGCGTCAATCTGCGTCCTAAAAGGTTCAGATGAAGAGCGTAATCGTCGACTCGCGTGCTTCTTGGATGTAGGTTCCTACGGCCCCGTACTCGTCAATCAAGTCCTCACGCAGATTCTGGCGGCTGATACCCATGATCTCCATCGTCATATCGCAGGCGATGATCTTGCCGCCCAGTTCCTTGAAGTCGGCCATCAGTCTCTCCAATGGCGCTACGTTGGCTTTTTTCATGCGCCGCTTGATCATCCACTTGCCCAGGCCCAGCAGGTGCATCTTGGAGAGCGGCCCTTTCTCCAGCCCGCCCTTTTGCAGCCGCTGGAGACCCCAGAATGTGAAGTAGATCGAGGCATCCATGCCCATCGCCAGCGCCCCGTTGCCGATGATCAGGGCGCTGTAGAGTTTATCCATGTCGCCGCTGTGGACGATTATGGTTGTCTTATCTGTCATTTGCTCACCTCCGCCAAGGGGGGGCTTGTGTGGCGGCTTCGCCGCCACACAAAAACCTCCTCGTTTGAAAGGTTTTGTCCTCAGCAGTACCTCAGCAGCAGCAGCAAGAGCCGCAGCCTGTGTGGGCCTTTTCGCTCTCGGCCTTCAGGTATTTCTCCGGCTCTTTTTCAAAGGCCACCTTACAGCCCGGAGCACAGAAGTAATAGGTCTCGCCCTTGTACTCTGTCTTGGCGGGGGCGGTCTTCGGATCCACCTCCATGCCACATACTACGTCCTTAGCCATTGTCATTCATCTCCTTTGTAACACCATCCCATCTCACACCTCCTTAACTAACTCTCGAGCCGGGCGCGAATCGGTTCGTACTCTTCCCGGCTGATCTCCCCCTGGGCGAACCGCTCGTCCAGTACCTGGCGCGCCGTTGGCTGGCGCTGCTCGCCGGATGAGCGAGTGCCGGCTATCTGGCGGAGCACCAAGACTGTGCCCCCGGCAAGGAGAGCGAGCAAAGTGCCCCAGAACAGGAGCATTCCAAAGAAACCGAATCCCATCATCGTTTTTTCACCTCCTGGTTATTGTGTTTCTATTCTACCACAGCAGCCACCTGGTGGCTAGAGAGATTTGGCCCGTCTCCACCCCCGCCGTTCGGCGGATATCTGTTCACAGGGCCCCTTCTATCTCTGGATGCGAATCGTCCAGCCGGTGTCCGTTCCCTCGACACTCAGCAGTTCCAGCCCCAGCGCCTCGACCGCCATCGGGATCTCTTTTTTCGACGCCGGATGCGTGCCGACGACCTCGATCACGTCGCCCGGCGCGGCCTTGCGCAGTGCCTTGCGCGTCTCCACCAATGGTACGGGGCAGGTCTCTCCCCGGCAGTCAACCTTGATCTCAGTCATCGCTCCACCTCACTCCTCTCCACCCTCTCCTCTCCACTCTCTACTCTCTCCTCTCTACTCTCTCCTCATCTTCACTCTGTGAACTCCACTGTTACCTTGTCCACGTCCCACAAGGGCTCGATCTTATCCGCGATCTCCTCGCGAATGTTGGCGGCGAACTGGTGGTCGGCGGGCAGATCAATCACCACCCGCACCGTCCCTTCGGCGACCTCGATCTCCTTGACCAGTTTGGTGCGCACCAAGTCGAGCCCCACCACCGGGTTCATCACACGCTTGAGCCGCCGGCGCACCATCTTGACCGTCGTCGGCACGCGCTCCTTGACCAGCCCGTGGCGCTCCTCGTAGTTCTGGACCGCGGCCCGTAGCCCGTCCACGGCCAGTACAGAACAGTGTGTCTTGATCGGCGGCAGGCCACCCAGCGCATCCGATGCCTGTTTCCACGTGATCGCTTTGACCTCTTCCAGAGTCTTGCCCTTGGCTAACTCGGTGATGATGGAGCCGGTGGCGATGTTGGAGGCGCAGCCGTAAGACTCGAACTTGACGTCGGTTATGCGCAGGTCTTCTGGGTCCACTTTCAAGTAGACGGCCACCATGTCGCCGCAGGCGGGGCTGCCCTCGATTGCCTTGGCATCGGGGTCCTCTATGCGCCCCACGTTGCGCGGGTGGCGGAAATGTTCCATCACGATCTCGCTGTATGGTAATGGCATTTGTTCACTCCTTCCCCAACGGGCTGATCTTCCGCAGGGCCGAGACGACTTCGGCCACCGCCTGTGCCACTGCGTCCACGTCCTCGGCCTGGTTGAAGCGACCGAAGGTGAAACGGACAGAGCCATGTGCCCGTTCATGGTTGCCACCAATCCCCAAGATGACGTGGCTGCCCTCCAACGAGCGGCTGAAGCAGGCCGACCCGGTGCTGACGGCGAAGCCCCGCATGTCCAGGTGCAACAGGATTGCTTCACCCTCGACGAAGCGGAACGACACGTTGGCGTTTTGGGGCAGCCGCAACGTGGGATGGCCGTTGAGGCGCGAGTGTGGAATCTGCAACAGGTGCTCGATCAGCCGGTCGCGCATCTCCTGCAGCCGCGCCGTCTCCTCCGGCGTGACCAACTCGACCGCTTTGGCAAAGCCGACCGCGCCGGGGATGTTCTCCGTCCCGGCCCGCAGGTTGAACTCCTGGAATCCGCCGTCCATCCATTTGGCCAATGAGGTACCCTGGCGCACGTACAATCCGCCCACTCCCTTGGGCCCGTGGGTCAGATGCGCCGTCACCGTGACCAGGTCAACTGGTATCTCCCGTACGTCCAGTGGCACGCGGGGGAAACTGTGGGTGGCGTCGGTGTGGAAGAGCACGCCCTTCTCGCGGCAGATAGCGCCGATGGCGGCCAGGTCTTGCAGCGTGCCGATCTCCTGGTTGGCCGCCTGGATTGAGACCAGGATCGTCTCCGGTGTGATCGTCTCGCGCAGTTGATCCAGGCCTATCCGCCCGCGCTCATCCACATCGAGATAGGTCACCCGGAAGCCTTGCTTTTCCAGGGCCCTGGCGCTGTAGAGGACGGGGAAGTCCTCGATTTTGGAGACGATGATGTGTTTGCCCTTTTTCTCCCCCAGGGCCATAGCCACCCCTTTGATGGCCAGGTTGCTGGATTCGGTGCTGCCGGAGGTGAAGATAAACTCCTCCGGAGCGGCTCCCATGGCAGTGGCGACCCGCGCCCGGGCGTCGTCCAGCGCGTCTCGGGCATCTATGCCCATGGAGTAGCCGAACTGCGAGGTGGCGACGGCGTAGATGTCGAAGAAGTAGGGCTTCATCGCCTCCAGTACCCGCTCGTCCAGCCGGGCTGCGGCTGCGTTATCAAGATAAACGATGTTCTCAAACATAGGACCTCTCCCGACGCTCTGCCTGCACCCGCCCACGAGGCCAGGCGCAGGTGGCGTCTCTATCGCACTCAGGGCTATTATACCACATTTTTATGATAAAGTCAATCAATATCTGTTAAATTCACGTTAGAAAAGGAGCGTCCAGTGGGCCAGCCAGCCCAGATTGTTGGTAAAGACCAGCAGCCCGAGGAGGATGAGAAAGAGGCCGCTGACGATGGTCACGGCCCGCATGGCCCGCCGCGCCCGGCGCAAGATGCTGGCCGCCTGGCCGACGCCCAATGCCATAAGCAGGAAGGGGATCCCCAGGCCCATCGAGTAGACGAACAGCAGCAACGCGCCACGTCCCACCGTCGCTTCGTTCAGCGCCAGCGTCAGGATCGCCCCCAGCGTCGCCCCCACGCAGGGAGACCAGCCCGCTCCGAAAAAGAAACCCATCAGTGCCGAGGAAAGGTAGCCCAGTTCTGGCCGGGGGCGGTAGTGGCGGCGGGTGTCGTAGTATAGAAGGGGGATCTTGAGCACGCCCAATGTGTGCAACCCAAAGACGAAGATTACTACGCCGCCAACCCTCATCAGCGCCAGCCGGTAGGTGTAGAGCAACTGCCCGATTCCGCTGGCGGCCGCGCCCAGGGCGACAAAGATGACCGAGAACCCCAGGACGAAAAAGAGCCCGTGGATAAAGGTCACCCGGCGGGAGAGGGTGCCTTCCTCGACTGACGCTACCTGCCCGCCAAGGTAGCCCAGGTAGGCCGGTACCAAAGGCAGCACGCACGGTGAAGCGAAGGAGAGTACTCCGGCGCTAAGGGCCACGAATAACGAGATATTCATAGAAGTCTACTTTCTCCTTGCCCGATAGTCGGCAATAGCCTGGTGCAAGGCCTCGGGGCCGACGGTGGAATCCGCTTTCTGCTCCGGGATGCCACCCAGCGCTTCCGCTACCACCTCCGGCGTGATCTGCAGAGCCTCTGCCAACGTCTTGCCTTGCGCCATGACGCAGGTCAGACTGCTGGCGGCAATGGCCACGGGGCAGCCCAACGTCTTGTGCTTGACCTCAGCGATGCGGTCATCGGCCACGCGGATCCAGAAGTAGGCCAGGTCTTCAGGACAACGGGGACCACCCCCGGCCTTGCCGAAACTGTCAGCGTTCTCGATGCTGCCCACGTTCCGTGGGTGGCGAAAGTGATCCAGAATCTGCTCACTGTACACAACTTCCTCCCAGCGTCACTGTACCCGGCTGTTATATCAACCTCCGGCGGACGATGTCCTCCATGACCTCC
>JAUWOI010000150.1 GCA_030612185.1 Anaerolineae bacterium | reverse complement strand
CGCGCCGCCGTGGCGATGCTGTCCAATTCGGCGGAGAAACCGGGCCGGATGACCCCGCCGGCGGAGATGTTCGCGGGTGGATCGTCCACGATGGCGGAGGCCATCAGCGCGGACACATCTTCACAGGGATCGAGGGAGGATACGAATAACGAATTGCTAATAACGAATTGCACCAGTGCCTCTGTAAGTTCAGGCACAGTCCCCAGGGTCTTGCGTATGCCGATGAGGTCGCGGGGCCTGGCTATCCCCGCCAGCACCCGAGTGGTCAGCCGCTCCAGGTCGGGCGTACCCTTGAGGGCTTCGCGCACCCGTCCGCGGACGATGGTGTCTTCATAGAATGCCTGCACCTCGTCCAGCCGCGCCTCCAGTTCCGTCCGGTCGAGCAGGGGTTGGGCCAGGCGCGACCGGAGCAACCGCCCGCCCATCGGAGTGAGCGTCAGGTCAAGAACGCCCAGGAGCGAACCGCGCGTCTTGCGCTCGCGCAGCGTCTCGGTTAACTCCAGGTTGCGGCGTGTGGCTGCGTCGAGCATCATAAAGCGGGCGGTCGAGTAAGTGCTGAGGCCCACGATCTGCGCCAGCGCCCCCTTCTGTGTCTCGCGCAGGTAGTGGATGATGGCGCCGGCGGCGCAGATGGCCAGCGGCTTGCCCTCGCAGCCGAAGCCGTCCAGCGTCGCCACGCCGAAGTGGTCGAGCAGTGCTTGCCGGGCTGCACCCAGTTCGAAGCGATAGGCCGGGAGCGGGGTGATGTGGACGCCCGAGGGCAAGGTTTCAGGATTCAGGTTTAAGGTTTCAGGGTCCTGGACGTCGGACGCTGAAATGAGGCACTCGCGAGGCTGCAATCGGGCTAACTCCTGCTCGGCCTCGCCCGCGTCCAACTGGGTAGTGGCGAACTCGCCGGTGGTGATGTCGGCGTAAGCCAGGCCAGCCCGGCCTGCCCTGCCTGTCCCGAGTGTAGCCGAGGGAAGCGGAGACGAAGGGTCGCCCTCGACGACGACTGCCGCCAGGTAGTTGGACCGCTTCTCGTCCAGGAGCGCCGGCTCGACGACAGTGCCGGGGGTCACGACGCGTGTCACCTCGCGGGCGATCAGCCCCTTGCCGGTGACCTCGCCCACCTGCTCGGCGATGGCGACGCGGTAGCCTTTTTCGATGAGGCGGGCGATGTACCCTTCGACGGCGTGGTGGGGGACGCCGGCCATCGGCACGCGCTGGCCCTTGGCCATCGGGCGCGAGGTCAGGACGAGATCGAGTTCGCGGGCAGCGGTCTCCGCGTCCTCGTCGAAAGTCTCGTAGAAGTCACCCAGCCGGAAGAAAACGATGGCGTCCGGGTGCCGGGCCTTGATCTGGAGATACTGCTTGCGGACAGGGGTTACTTTGGCCATTGCTTCGTACCGTACAAGCGGACAGTCACTTTTGACACTACGCGAAACTCATAGCCGTTCGGCCACCACTACACGAAAAACGCTGCCGCTCCAGTGGTTGTACAGGCAGTTCCTGTTATTGGCCCACCGGCGCCGTACCGTCGGGGCCACCTTCGCGGCTGTTGCACTTCGCCGGAGGCCCACCCCCACCGGAGCGAGCCTCCCTGACCCCTTGCTCCTCTACTCCTCTGCTCCCCATCCCCTTGTCACTTTGTCTCTTTCTCCCGCTCGTGCGCCTCAATAATCGCCTGCGCCAGGTGCGCCGGCATATCCTCGTAATGATCCAACTCCATCGAGAAGATGCCCCGGCCCTGGGTCAGGCTGCGCAGGTCGGTGGCATACCGCTGCATCTCCGCCAGTGGCGCCAACGCCGTGATGATACTCTTACCGCTGCGCTGGCCCATCCCCTGTACCCGCGCCCGCTTCGTGTTCAGGTCGCCCATGATGTCGCCGGTGTACTCCTCCGGCACGGTGATAACAACGCGTTGGATCGGCTCCAAGAGTACCGGCCCGGCGTCCAGCATCACCTTCTTAAATACCTCCCGCCCGGCGATCTGGAAGGCGATGTCCTTGGAGTCCACCGGGTGCTCCTTGCCGTCGTAGACCGCCGCCTTGATGTCCACCACCGGGTAGCCAGCGATCACTCCCTGTCCCATCACTTGCTTGATGCCCTTTTCGATGGAACTTTCGAAGGAGCGGGAGATGCGCCCGCCGAAGACTTTCCACTCGTACTCGAAGCCGGTGTCGCGAGGCAGCGGTTCCAGCCGCATATGCACCTCGGCGAACTGACCTGCGCCGCCGGTCTGCTTCTTGTGCCGGTACTGGTCGGCGTTGACCCTGGTAATCGTCTCTCGATAGGGCACCTTGGGGACCGAGGTCTCGACCCCGACGTCGAAACGGTTCTCCATCCGGCACACGGCGATGTTCACGTGGGCTTCCCCCATCCCCTCCAGGATCGTCTGCCGCGTGCTGGGTTCCTGTCGCCAGTGTAGCGTGGGATCCTCCTCACAGATACGGGTCAGCGTGGAGCCCAGTTTGGTCTGATCGGCCTTACTCCTGGGATTAGCGGCCACGGCGAAGAGAGGAGAGGGGAACACAGGGCCAGGCAGGCTCACAGGGTGGCCTTTGTCGCACAGTGTATCTCCGGTGAGTGTGTGAGTCAACTTGGCCACCGCGCCGATGTCGCCAGCGTGCACGCATGACACCGGGCTTTGCTCCTTGCCGCGCATGGCGTAGAGTTGGCCCAGCCGCTCCTCTTCCTCGGCCCGGCTGTTGTAGACGCGGCTATCCGAGTTCATCATTCCGCCGTAGACGCGGAAAAAAGTCAGTTTACCCACGAATGGGTCGGCAGTTGTCTTGAAGACCAGCGCCGCCAGCGGGGATAGTTCGTTCGGCTCGATCTGCTCCTCGCCCGCCGGCCCCTGTGCCGTGACCGGCCCCCGGTCAACCGGGGAGGGAGCATAAGCGACCAGTGCATCCAGCAGTGCTCGCGTGCCCAGGTTCGCCGTCGCCGCCGTCACCAGGACCGGTATGATCGTCCCGTTGAGGGTCGCAGCGCGCAGACCGCGCTGGATCTCATCCTCGGTCAGTTCCTCTCCCTCCAGGTACTTCATGATAAGTTCATCGTCCGACTCGGCGGCAGACTCCATCAACTGAACGCGGGCCTTATTTACCTGGTCAGCCAGGCCAGCCGGAATTTCGGCGACCTTCCCCTCGGGGCCCATCAGCGCCTGCATCCTCACCAGATCTACCACGCCCGCGAACTTTCCCTCTGTGCCGATAGGAAGTTGGGTGAGGACAAAATTCTGCCCGAAGGTCTCCCGTAGCGTCTCCAGCGTGCGGGCCAGGTTGGAGTTCTCCCGGTTCATCTTGTTGACGATCACCATCCGGGGCAGATTACGCTCCTCGGCAAAGTTCCAGACCAACTCCGTCCCTACCTCGACGCCGGACACGGCGTCCACCAGGATCAGCGCCAGGTCGGCCACCCGCACCGCGCTCTTGACCTCGCCGACAAAGTCGGTGTAGCCGGGGGTATCCAACAGGTTAATCTTGCTGCCCTCCCACTCAACGGGGACGAGGGCCAGGTTGAGCGAGATGTGGCGACGGGTCTCCTCCTCGTCGAAGTCGGCGACAGTGGTGCCGTCCTCGACCCGGCCCATGCGATTGATCGCGCCGCTGGCGAAGAGCATGGCCTCCGCCAGCGAGGTTTTGCCCGCACTCCCGTGTCCCAGCAGAACCACGTTGCGCAGTTGATTAGTGTAATATTCCTTCATAGAAACTACATTCCCCCTTTCAAATTGTATCTGGCCACCGGGCGATCTGGGCAACCAGACCATGGATTTCCGCCCTGTCTTCTATCTCCCCAAAGAACGCACTGTGGTCATATTCTAAATGAGAACGGCTTAACTGTCAATTGCCTTCCACGCAGAATAGTAGTAAACTATAAGCCGCCATCGAGCAACCCGTATCGGGTATCTAACATCAAACAAGGAGTATACAATGGCCAAGTTTCCCCCTGAACCATTCAAGATCAAGGTCGTCGAACCTATCCACCAAACCACCCGCGCCGAGCGGGAGAAGACCCTGCGGCGGGCCGGCTACAACATCTTCTCAGTGCGGGCCGAGGACATCTACATTGACCTGCTGACCGATTCGGGCACGGCGGCCATGTCCGCTAGCCAATGGGCCGGGATGATGCTCGGCGACGAGAGTTATGCCTACTGCCGCAACTTCTTCAGCCTGGAGGAAGCGATCAAATCCATCACCGGCTTTGAGTACTTCGTGCCCACCCACCAGGGCCGCGCCGCCGAGGGCGTGCTCTTCGCCTGCACGGTCAAACCGGGCCAGTCGGTGCCCAGTAACATGCACTTCGACACCACCCAGGCCAATGTCATCGCCCGGGGAGGCGATCCGGTCAACCTGCTGGCCGAAGAGGGGCTTGATCCTACCAGCCACGCGCCTTTCAAAGGCAATATAGACGTCGAAAAACTGGAAATCTTCATCAAGCAGATGGGGCCGGAGAACATCCCGCTGGGAATGCTGACGGTGACGAACAACGCCGGCGGTGGTCAGCCGGTTTCGATAGCCAACATCCGCGCCACGAGCGAGGTGCTCCACCATTATGGCATCCCCCTCTTCCTCGACGCCTGCCGCTACGCCGAGAACGCTTACTTCATCAAGTTGCGCGAGCCGGGCTACGCCGAGACACCCGTGGTTGATATCGCGCGCGAGATGTTCTCCTACACCGACGGCTGTACGATGTCTGCCAAGAAGGACGCGCTGGTCAACATCGGCGGCTTTCTGGCGGTTAATGACGAGGGTCTGTACCAGCGCGTGCGCCAGGAACTGATCCTGCGCGAGGGGTTCCCCACCTACGGCGGGCTGGCCGGGCGCGACCTGGAGGCGATTGCGCGGGGGCTGTGGGAGGGATTGGACGAGCAGTATCTGGCCTACCGCATCGCCCACACCCGCTACCTGGCCGACCGGCTGGCGGAAGAGAGCATCCCTATCCTGGAGCCACCCGGCGGCCACGCGGTCTATCTGGACGTCAAGCGGTTCCTGCCGCACATCTCGCAACGCGAACTGCCCGGACAGGCACTCGCCTGCGCGCTGTACCTGGAGGGCGGCATTCGCGGGGCGGAGATGGGGAGCGTGGCGTTCGCCCGCGAGGACCCAGAGACAGGCGAGACGATCTACCCGGTGCTGGAGTTGGTGCGGCTGGCGATCCCCCGCCGGGTCTATACCCAGGCGCACCTGGACTACGTGGTGGAAGTCTGCAAGCGGATCCACGAGAGACGGGGCCAGATGCGGGGTATGCGCTACACCTACGCACCGCCCCTCCTGCGTCACTTCACAGCGCAGTTTGAGCCGCTTTAGCGTTAGACCAGTTCTCGGCACAAAACGCTCGAAGCCCCCGTCTCGGGGGCGTCCTATGCAGCGAGCAACCGCTTTTGACCAATTCTCGCCTACGACGCCCTCGGGACGAGGGCTAAGAGCCTTAAGAAAACAGGTTTGCATCAGAAACTAAACTAGCCGTCAGGCGCTGTTTGACTTTTCGGCTGTTTGGCAGTATCTTATTTCCCAGTCTTACGTGCATTTGGTATGTATGTATGAAGGAGGCTGCACATGGTGGAAGAACTACGAGAACAGATGATCCAGGCAGAGAAAGAACTCGAGGACGAGGAGCAAGCACGCTCCGCCCGGTCCTTGCTGGGCCTGGAACCGTGGCAGAGATTGGTACTGGCTATCTTCCTCTTCCTGAACGTGGGGTTGTGCGGATGCATGGCACTGGTGATGACCGGGCGAGTGGCGTTGCCATTCTAACCGCGTGATGAAAAACAAGCAATCCTCATCCGTGCGGAGCACGAAGCCCCGCGAGACAGCCCAGGTGCGTTTCCCCGACAGTCGCACCTTCGAGGCCCCTGTTGGAACGCCGTTGGAGCAGTACGTCAAGGTGGCGCTGGACGACAACCCGGTGCCTTTCATCGCGGCGCTGGTTAACGGCGAACTGCGCGAACTGACCTGCCAGATATGGTCCGACGCCCGGGTGGACCCCGTGCTCCTCTCCAACTCCGATGGTGTACGCATCTATCGGCGTTCCCTTTCCTTTCTGCTGGTGACCGTCGTGCGCGAACTGTTCCCGGAGGCCCAGATTTTCGTGGACCACACCCTTCCCTTCGGCGGCTTCTTCTGCCAGATACAGGGACGAGAACCATTCAGCGTGGAGGAACTGGCGCAAATCGAGGCCCGCATGCGCGGGATCGTCGTTGAGGATGCTCCAATCACACGAGAACGCGTGCCGCTCAACGAGGCCATCGAGATGTTTCGCACGCGTGGTGAGGAGGAGAAGGTCCAACTCTTGACGCGCCGCCAGAAGGATTACCTCGCGCTCTACAGCCTGCGCGGTTCACGTGACTACTTCCACGGCTATATGGTACCCTCGACTGGGTACCTGCACTGCTTTGCCCTCCACCCGTGGCCCCCAGGATTTGTGCTTCAGTATCCACGCCGCCATCGCCCGACGGAACTCCTCCCTGTGCTCGACTACCCCCAACTGACGGCCATCTTCCGCGAGTATGGCGAATGGCTGCGTCTGCTCGGCGTGGAGTCGGTCAGTGGGCTGAACGAGGCCATCGCCAACGGCCGCATCCGCGAGATCATCCTCGTCTCAGAGGCGTTGCACGAACAACGCATCGCGCAGATTGCCGACCAAATCGCCCGCCAGTGGAGCGAGGTGCGCCTGGTGCTCATTGCTGGTCCTTCCGCCGCTGGCAAGACCACCTTCTCCAAGCGGCTCTCCGTCCAGTTGTTGGCCCACGGCATCCGTCCCTTCCCCCTGGCGATGGATAATTACTTCGTGGACCGGGAAAAGACGCCCCGCGATGAGCATGGCCACTACGACTTTGAGGCATTGAGTGCGCTCGATGTGTCGTTATTCAACCAGCACCTCCTGGCCCTGATGCGCGGTGAGGAAGTGCAAATCCCCCGCTTCAACTTCACCACCGGCCGGCGGGAAAAGGGCGAGACCGTCCAACTTGGCCCCGACCACATCATCATCGTCGAGGGCATCCACGGGCTGAACCCCCGGCTGGTGTCTTCAGTACCGCGCGAGCGTGCCTTCCGCATCTTCATCTCGGCCTTGACGCAACTCAACATTGACCGCCACAACCGGGTACCGACGACGGACACCCGCCTCGCCCGCCGCATCGTGCGCGACGCGACCTACCGGGGCTACACAGCCGAGGAGACACTAAACCGCTGGGAGAGCGTGCGGCGGGGGGAGAAGCGGTATATCTTCCCCCACCAGGAGCACGCCGACGTGGTGTTCAACTCGGCGTTGGTCTACGAACTGGCGGTGCTCAAGCCATTAGCAGAGCCGTTGCTGCTACAGGTCGAGCCCTCTAGCCCCCGGCGCGTGGAGGCCAAACGACTGCTGGCCTTCCTGCAGTGGTTCCAGCCCTGCGGTCCCGACATGATCCCAGATAACTCCATCCTGCGGGAGTTCACCGGCAGTTCCATCCTGCGGGATTACACGCCATGAGTGAGCCGTGAGAAGTTGCCCTCTCGTGTGCTAGTATCTTGATTTCAGATTGCTCAAGTGCAATGAGCACGCTGTGAATTGCGCAACCGGAACAAATGTGCTATACTGTAACTGATTGGGGTGAACGCTCTATACGCGTATGACTCAGCAGGCGTCAACTGGTGTGAGAATGGTGTGTGTGGGAGGTCCCATGGTGAGCCGTGACCTTGCAGAGGTTCTGTTCGAGGAGTTAGGTTACGTTGACTGCCCTGCGTTCGAGCGTTCCATAACGTGGCCCAACAGACGTTCTATCCCCGATGTAGATAGCGTCTACTCTGTTCAAAATATCCCCGTTGCCTATTTCAGTCGCCTCAGCGGTGCTGACCCCATCCGTCTCTGGAAACTCCACAAAAATGTCTGGAACCAGAGCAAAGTTCCGCTATTGTACGTGATTCTCCCCCATGAGATTCGCGTCTACAATAGTTATGCGACACCTACCGAGACCCCCGAGGAGTTCACCCGTGATGACAACCTGTTACGTCGCCTGAAGGAACTAACAGATGTCGAGACCGCCCGGCAGAGAATTCGGATTGAGTTAGTTGGTCACAAGTACGACCGCCTGCATCTGGACACAGGCGTGTTCTGGACCACCCCTGATGGACAGCGCATCCAGCGAGAAAGTCGTGCCGACCAGCGTCTTCTTCACGCTATGGACCAAGTACGGCGTCATCTGCTCCAGGGAGGGCTTTCAGATGAACAGGCCTACGCCCTACTGGGACGCTCTATCTTCATCCGCTATCTTGAGGATCGAGACATCCTCACTCCAGAGTGGATATCCCATCTGACCGACGGACGAGTGAATGACTATCACACTGCATTGCCAGATCTGGATACTGCATATCTCCTCTTCGAGCGTCTGACCAGACGTTTCAATGGCGACCTTTTCCCGGTGCTCAATGGAGAACGCCAGGCCGTTCGGCAGGATCATCTAAATCTTCTTCTCGCTTTTCTGAAGGGAGATGATCTCGACACCGGTCAACAAAGCTTCTGGCCCTATGACTTTTGTTATATCCCAATCGAACTCATCAGTGGGATCTACGACACTTTTCTAAACAGTGAGGATCGCCGGAAGACTGGCACGTACTACACACCCCTGGCATTGGTGGACTTTGTACTGGATCAAACATTGCCACCGGAAACTACCCAGCCCGATATGACAATCCTCGACCCTGCCTGCGGCTCCGGCGTATTCCTGGTACGCGCTTACCAACGGCTGATAGCTGCCTGGCGACAACAATACGGTGAGATTCCTACCATCCAACAACTTGGCGAAATCTTGAAACGCCGCATCTTTGGTGTAGACATCAATCCTTCGGCCATTCGTATCGCTGCTTTTAGCCTCTACCTGACGATGCTGGACTACTACCAGGACGGCCAGGCTATCCAGACCTCGGATTTCAAGTTCCCACCACTGATAGGAACCACCCTGCTCGACGACAATTTCTTCAACCCCAGGGTAAAGGAAAAGCTCGC
>JAUWOI010000381.1 GCA_030612185.1 Anaerolineae bacterium | reverse complement strand
ACTTGCACACCTGCCTACTTGCACACCTGAAAGGAGCCCTATGTCCCCACCTTTGACCGCCGTCCTGATCGGCGCTGGCAACCGGGGCCACGACGCTTACGGTTCATACGCCCTGGCGCACCCGGATGAAATTCGCTGCCTCGCCGTTGCCGAGCCGCACGATGTCCGCCGCGCCCGCTTCGCCCAGGCCCACGCCGTCCCCCCAGAGCGCCAGTTCCGCACCTGGGAGGACCTCCTAGCCCAGGGACAGATCGCCGACGTCGCGCTCGTCTGCACGCTGGATCGGCTACACACCGCACCCGCCATCGCCGCACTGGAGGCCGGCTACGACGTCCTGCTGGAGAAGCCCATGGCCACCAACCTCGCCGGCTGCGTGCGGTTGGTGCAAGCCGCCGAGCGCACCGGGCGCCTGCTGCAAATCTGCCACGTCCTGCGCTATACCACTTTCTTCTCCACCCTCCACGACATCATCACCTCGGGCCGCCTGGGCGACGTCATCACCGTCGAGCATCGAGAAAACGTCTCATACTGGCACATGGCCCATTCCTACGTGCGCGGCAACTGGCGCAACAGCAAGATCGAAAGCCCCATGATCATGGCCAAATGCTGCCATGACCTCGACATCCTGTACTGGAACCTGGGACCGGTGACGCGGCTCAACTCTTTTGGCTCGCTGATCCACTATCGCGCCGAGAACGCTCCACCGGGAGCCCCGGAGCGCTGCACCGACGGCTGTCCGGTCGCTGACGACTGCCCTTGGTACGCGCCGCGCCTATACACGGAACTGGTCCCCCTGATGCGCATAGCGCGACACTCACACGCTGCGCTGGAACGGCTGGGGGCCGCCCTCTACCTCGATCACCCCGCGCTCACAAGTGTGGCCCGCCATCTGATACCCGGCCTGGATGCGATCCTTGATTATCGGGGTTGGCCCATCTCTGTTATCTCCGAGGACGCCAGCCTGGAGGGTCGGCGGCGGGCGTTGGAGACCGGGCCGTATGGCCGCTGCGTTTACCACTGTGACAACGATGTAGTAGATCACCAAATCGTCAACATGGAGTTCGAGAGTGGTGCCTCGGGGGTTCTGGTGATGCACGGTCACTCCCACAGGGAGGGTCGCACTATGCGCTACGACGGCACCCGCGCTACACTGCGTGGCCACTACTACCTTAATGACCACGAAATCCAGATTCACGATCACCTCACGGGTAAGGTGGAGGTCATCCGGTCCAGCATTGACCCTGCCGGTGCCAGCGGCCACGGCGGCGGCGACGCGGGGCTGATGGCCGCCTTCGTCCGCGCTGTGCGCGACCCGTCCTACGCGCTGACCACCGCCCGCGCGTCGTTGGAGAGCCACCTGATGGCCTTCGCCGCCGAAGAGGCCCGGGTGAATAGAAACATCGTTTCCATGGACGAATTCCGCCGCCGCTCCGAAAAGCGGTAGAAACCATCCTCACCTGAGCAAGTGTGCAAGTGTGCAAGCAGTACTCGCTTACTGCTGCGGCTTCGTACTCGTGGAATTTGGCCCCATTACGCTGCACGCACTACATTCCCACGGGCACGCAGACGCACAACAGCCTTGGTCATCTCAGCAGCGATGGCCGGCACAAATATCAGCGGCAAGACGACGGTCCATTCCTGCATCCCTAGCGGCATCGTGTTGAAAATGGGCCGGAGGAAGGGAACGTAGACCACGCTGAGCAGCAAGACGATGGAAAGCAGCACAGCGTACTGCATGTACTTGTTGCTGAAGACGCCCAGACGGAACAGGGAGGCGCGCTCCGAACGGGCAGTGTAAGCCCGCACCAGTTCCGAGGCCGAAAGCGTGACAAAAGCCATTGTCTGTGCCAGCAGTGGATTAGATGGCTCCCAGCCCAGGCCGAGGAAGTAAGCGGTCAGCACAGCCGTTGTGATGGCAATGGTTTGCACGATGGTACCAGCGACCATGAAGCGGTTGATGATCGGCTCGCGCACGGGGCGTGGCGGCTGCTCCATGATGTCGGGGTCGCCTTTCTCCATCCCCAACGCCAGCGCCGGTGCCCCGTCGGTCAGAAGGTTGAGCCACAACAACTGAATGGCAGTCAGTGGCTGCGACTGGCCGGCCAGAGTAGCCAGGAAGATGACCATAACCTCGGCCATGTTACACGAGATCAGGTAATAGACGAACTTGCGGATGTTGGAATAGATGATGCGCCCTTGCTCGACGGCCGAGACGATGGAGGCATAGTTGTCATCGGTGAGCACCATGTCGGCCGTCTCCTTGGAGACGTCAGTGCCGGTGATACCCATGGCCACGCCGATGTCGGCCCGTTTGAGGGCCGGGGCATCGTTGACGCCGTCACCGGTCATGGCCACCACGTGACCCCGCGCTTTGAGCGCTTCGACGATGCGCACCTTGTGCTGGGGGGAGACGCGGGCGAAAACATCCACGTCCTCTATGCGCGCAGACAGTTGCTCGTCGGACATGTCATTCAGTTCCGCGCCGGTGAGCGCTTTGCCGTCGGGCCGCAGCAGACCGATTTCCTGCGCAATGGCGCGGGCAGTATCGGGATAGTCACCGGTGATCATCATCGTGCGGATGCCCGCCCGCCGCGCCCTCTCCACCGCTGGCCCGACTTCCGGCCGGGCCGGGTCCGTCATCGCCACCAGCCCAATCAGTGTCAGGCCACTTTCAATCGTCTCGGCGCTGACCTCGGCTGGCAGTTCATCCAAGTGACGACGGGCCACGGCCAGGACGCGCAGCCCCGCGCGCCCCAACTCACGGTTGACATTCTCGATGTGCTGGCGGCGGCCCGGCGTGAGTGGCACGTCCACGCCACCCTCCAAGATAACATCGCAGAAGGGCAGCATCACATCGGGTGCACCTTTGACGTAGGCGACGTACTGGGAGTCGCCGCCCTCCCCCCCCCCAGAGCGGGAGGGAGCGCCGTCTACGCGGGGGATGGTGCTCATACGTTTGCGTTCGCTGTCGAATGGCACCTCGGCCACGCGGGGTAGTCTGTTCTCGACCTCGTCGCGCCACAGGCCGGCTTTGGCCGCTACCACCACCAATGCCCCTTCCGTCGGATCACCCACCATGCGGTACCGCTGCCCATTAGCCTCGGACTCGGGCGGTTCCAGTTGGGCGTCGGAGCAAAGCATACCCCCGGTGAGCAGGGTCATGATCTCGGGGTTATCGTGCGGGTCGGCCGGTTCGCCGTAGTGGTCGAACTCGCCCGTGGGCTGATAGCCCTCGCCGCTCACGTCCAGCCGCAGGTTCGCCACGTAGAGCCGCACGGACATCATCTCGTTCTGGGTCAACGTACCGGTCTTATCGGAGCAGATGATAGTGGCCGAGCCCAGCGTCTCCACCGCCGGCAGGCGTCGGATGAGGGCATTGCGCTGCACCATCTCGCGCATCCCCAACGCCAGGCAGATGGTGACGACGGCGGGCAGCCCCTCCGGGACAGCAGCAATCGCCAGGCTGACCGCGACGACGAAAAGTTCCACAATCTGCTGCTGGGCCTGCACCAGGTAGGGCACCAGTCCCTGGCTGGCGAGGACGGAGAGATCGGTGCCCTGGATGAGCGCTTCAATGAAGACGATGCCACAGATAGCCAACGAACCCCAGCCCAGCCACTTGCCCAGTTGATCGAGACGACGTTGTAGCGGCGTCGGTTCCGGTTCGTAAGACTGAATCATCTCGGCGATGATACCCATCTGTGTCTGCATGCCGGTGGCAATGACGATGCCAGCACCGCGCCCATAGGTGATAGTAGTACCCGTGAGCGCACTGTTGACCCGGTCGCCCAGGGGCACGGCCTCCGGTAATGCCACGTCGGCCACTTTTTCCACCGGCACCGATTCGCCTGTGAGCGACGCTTCGTCAATCTTGAGATTCACGCTCTCAATGAGGCGCAGGTCAGCCGGGACGTAGTTGCCGGCTTCAAGAAAAACGACGTCGCCGGGCACCAGTTCGCGGGCCGGGATGATGACGCGATGGCCGTCACGCAGCACGTGAGCGTCGGGGGCGGCCATCTTCTTGAGCGCCGCCAGTGCCTCCTCCGCCTTGCTCTCCTGAACCACGCCCATCACGGCGTTGAGGACGACGATGGCCATGATTGCGCCAGCCTCTAGCACCTCCCCCAGCAGGAGAGAAACAACTGCGGACACAAGGAGGATGATGATGAGGAAATTGTCGAATTGCCCCAGCAGTAGTCGCCAGAAGCCGGGCCGGGGCCGCTCGGCCAGTTCGTTAGTGCCATACTGGGCCAGCCGGGCCTCCGTCTCGGCTGCCATGATCCCGGCTGCCGGATCGGTTCCCAGAGCCTCGGCCACTTCCTGGATGGTACGGCTATGCCACGGACTTGTCTCTGTCTTCATGTGCTCCTCGCTATAGGGATTCCTGCTTTGGCGTCAAGACCTGACAGGTTTCCACGAATTTCGTCACTTGAGGCCCCATTTGTCACTCGGCAACTGTGTTGAACAGCAAGTCTTGGGCAAAAACCTGTCAGGTCTGATCATACCGGGAATTGCTGTCCTCGCTACAATTGTCAAGATGTGACTAAGGGGTGATTATAGCATATTCACGTTGGGCGGCAAGAGCACGCTAGATGGGTATAATTCACAAGTTGGGGGGAAGTGTCCGTGGATGACGCACCGGAGTCCTGAACTTGTTCGGGCCGCTGGTAGGGCAAACGCATTTATCCGTTTGCTCGGCCTGGATTGTCAAATCCAGGCTAAAGGGAGGCCAAACTCGCCCAATCTGGTCTGTTCAGCCGCCGGATCTGGCGATCCGGCGGGAGCAGAATCGGTCTGGAATTATAA
>JAUWOI010000057.1 GCA_030612185.1 Anaerolineae bacterium | reverse complement strand
CTGTGCTTGCATCTAGTGCTAGCAGGTCATCGCTAGGAAGTGATAGTTAGTCAGCTAGGGCCCTGATGCCCCTTCCATAGCAATTCGCCTGTGGATAACTGCTTGTTTTCTGGGGATAACAGAGCCGGGCTGGGGATAACTCTGCCCGCATGAATACAGTGACATCTTCACACGAAAGAAGCGGGTGGCCAAACAGCCACCCGCTTCTTGCGTATGACCTCATCTCCCTCACTGTCCACAACCAATTGTGGATAACGTGTTTCGCTTACGCCCCCGTATTTGCGGCCTCGTGGTGGCCCTCCCACCACATCTAAGGTGGCTTAGCCTCAGCACGGCCCCAGCACGCACGTTTTCCCCGCTTTCCCCTGCCCTACTACTACGACTACATATGAAATAATCTAAGGTTTATAGATTCAAGATTGGTAATTTGTCAACCTTAAACCTCGAAAATTCTCAAACCATCCTATTCATAACTCTGGTTGCCGGCATGATACCTATGCTTGTTCTGGTTTCCATATCTCCTGTACCCGGATCAGAACAATGGCAGAGATAAGGAAAAGAACGGCGTAGATGGCGAAAATCAGCAGATATCCCAGCCCTGGTGATTGAGGGATACGACCGGTGAAGAAATCGGCTATGGGCCCCCCAATGTAGGCTCCCACTGCCCCGGCGCCTGCCCCGGCCAGGTTGGAGATACCTAGATAGCGTCCAGCCTCCTCTTTGGGCACCACGTCTGTTCCCAGTGCCCAATTGGTGGTGAAGAACATGCCCGTGGCGGCGCCGACGATGCATCCGCCCACGTATATCATGGTCATACTAGGGGCCAGGACGAGCACCAGTGTACCTACCGCTGCCGCAACGCCGCTGATTGCCACCAGTCGCTTACGCCCAATCCGGTCGGCGAGCCAGCCACTCGGCAGGGCACACAGCAGGATTAGGATGCCGACCACCATCATTAGTTGTGAGGCTGGCCCTGCGGCAGCCTCGCCTTCCAGTCCCAGCCGGCCCTGAAGGAAGTAGACTGCGAAACCGGAGAGATTCGTAGTTCCAATGAGGAAGGCCAGCCGGTTGACCACCCACCAGGTGAAGGAGGGATAGCGACGTGCCTCCTCGCCGCCGATGCTGATACGCACGCTGATCCACACGCCCACGATGGCTGCGGTTGCCATCGCTAGCAGTCCCACGCCCCCCATCACGATCAAGAGTGTATTCACCGCATCTATGCCGTCCAGGAGTCTGCTTATTCCCTTGACAATCTCACCCAGGCCCAGAATGATCACCAAAAAAAACAGCGTCATTGCCACGAGGCGTCCGAATGGTTCCCAATCCAGCGGGCCGGGATGTTCGCTCAGCGGCTCTTCGCGAACGAACATGGTGATAGCCATGCTCAGGAACAGGACTCCGGTTGCCACCAGGATGCCGGCCCACATTTGCCCTGCCGCGATCAGTTTGCCAACGGTGATGGCGACAATGATGACTGGCAGAAGTTCCATAATGGACTTCACGCCGGAGAAGCGACCACGATGCTCTTCCGACACCAGATCGGGGATCAGTCCCTGCTCCGCACTGTGGGCGATGTTGGAGGCAATCTGCGAGAGCACCACTGCCCCGAACAGGAACCAGTAACTGGGAGAGGCCCCGATGGCAATCATACACGCCATGTTCAGCAGCGTGCCAACGAGGATGAACGGGCGTCGCCGTCCCCAACGCATGGTGCTGCGGTCCGAAAGCATACCCATCAGCGCCTGTGCCAACAGGGCGACCATCAGGGTGTAGAGACGCAGGCGGCCAAAGGCAGTGCCTTGCTGTTCCGGGCCAACGAACTTTTGTACCAGCAGGGGCACGATGAGGCCGTTGCTCTGCGAGACCATCGTCAGCCCCAGCCAGTAGATGTTGATCGTGATGTAGTTGTGCCAGCGAATGGAACGTTTCATTGTCTGCCTTCCTTTCTGTACGCTGAGTTACCGTAGTTCGATTGCCCCTCCCAGACATTGTAACACACAGGCGACACATCGCTGCGCGTTGTGAAAGGCCGCCTTGTGTCGTTCCTGGTCCGGCGTCCAGCAGATCACCGGGTTACTCCTCGTCCTTCTTCTCCTGCCGCTCAATGAGTCCCTGGATTCCCTGCTCCAACTTCTGCCCGGCGGCGAGGATGTCGAGGATCTGATCTTCGGTCTCCTGATCGTCCTCAGGGCGTGTCTCCCACGCACCCTGGAGTGATTCGTTCATCCGCGACAGGCTGCGGGCCATGGCGGCGAAGATGTCCTCAGCCGCCATTTCGCGGGAGACCAATTTGACGCGTGGGCCGCTGTAGAAGCCCAACGATTCCATCTCCCGCTCCATCTCGGCGGCGAACTCGGGGTCATCCTCGAACCCCTCCGTGTGATCCGCGCCAGGTGTGAACTCGAAGCGTTCATCATCCATCAGCATCCGGTGGAGGTTGTCCAATTCCAGGTCGAGGCCTAGCCTTTCTCCCTGACACATCAGCCACAGTTTCTTGACCGGCACGTAGAAGTCGGGGGCGGTCTCCAGAATCTCGATTACTCGGGTGATGACACGGTCGTTCATCACAGTTCGTAACTTTCGCCGGGCTTGAGCACGACTGGCTTGGCAGACGTCTTGGCCTGCACCCGCTTGGCCCAGGCATGCGGATCTTGCGTGACAATGTCAAAGGTGTTATAGTGGATGGGGATGACGACCTGGGGCTCGATTAACTTGACTGCTCGCAGTGCATCGTCTGGTCCCATGGTGAAGTTGTCGCCGATGGGTAGGGCAGCCAGGTCAATTCCCTCCTCGCCGATGAGACGCATGCTGTAAAAAAGCGCGGTGTCGCCAGCCAGGTAAATCCTCTTGTTCTCGGCTGTCAGCAGCAGCCCACAAGGGGTGCCGCCGCAGGAGCCATCGGGCAGGCCGGAGCCGTGGTGCGCGATGGTCAGTTTGAGATAACCGAAGGGATGCTGGAAGCCACCACCGATGTGCTGGGCGTGGGTGCGAGCCACGCCTTGGGCCTGAAGCCAGTTGCAGATCTCGAAGTTGGAGATGACCAGGGCTCCGGTTCTCTTGGCGATGGCGGCTGTGTCGCCGACGTGGTCGCCGTGACCGTGGGTGACCAGGATATAATCGGCCTCGGCTGCATCGGCTGAGATGGGGGCAAAGGGGTTGTCGGTGAGGAATGGGTCCACCAGTACCTGTGCGTCTCCAATGGTCAGAGCGAAAGCAGCGTGTCCGTACCAGGTCAGTTTGATGGTCATAGTTCTTCCTCCTTACTTATGTTGATTGTGTCCTATAGTTGGTGCTCCACTACACGAAAGGGGAACTGCGGTTGGCTACTATAGTAGGGAGAAGTATAGCGGATAATGGAAGGATGTCAATGTACAGATCTAAAATAGTACGATTGGGGGTTGACAAGAGGCATGGAAATGTGGTATAGTAACGTCTGACGGGAGATGTGTGCCACTACCCGATTGCAGGTGGGAGCACATTGCCTGACCGATAGATGTCAAGCACTGTGCTCCCTATCACTGGGTGAGAGATGAATCTAGATCAAAAAAACGAACTGGTAGAAATTGAAGAAGGGATGAGCCGTGAGGAATACCTGCTGGCCAAGGCGGCCGAGCAGGGCTTCGTCACGTACGATGATATCCTGGCTGCTTTTCCCCGGGCCGAAGAGAACCTGGAGGAACTTGAGGACATCCTGGCTACCCTGATGGAGACCGGCGTCAAGGTAGGCGCACCGGAAGAGGTAGAAAGGCAGGAAGCGGTGGTGTCCACGAGACTTGATCAGTCTGCTGTGGTAACCGACCAGCAGGCGCGCTTCGACACCATCGCGATAGATGATACGATCGGCCTCTATCTCAAAGAGGTTGGCCGTGTGCCGTTGCTCACGGCTGAAGAGGAGGTCAGGCTGGCCAAGCGTATGGAGGCCGGTAAGATTGCCCAGGAGGAATTGAGCCAGGATGGTCTCAATCTTGAAAAGCGGGCCGAAATGGAGGAAGTTATACAGGATGGTCTGGCTGCTCGTGAGCACCTTATCCGCGCCAACTCTCGCCTGGTGATCAGCGTGGCCAAGAAGTACATTGGCCGTGGGGTGCCCTTCCTCGACCTGATCCAGGAGGGCAACATCGGGCTTATACGCGCCGCCAACAAGTTCAACTACCATCTGGGGCATAAGTTCTCGACCTACGCAACCTGGTGGATTCGGCAGGCGGTCACGCGGGCGATTGCTGATCAGAGCCGCACCATCCGCGTCCCTGTCCACATGGGTGACCAGATCAATAAACTGCTGCGAACTGCTCACCGACTGACGCAGGAGTTAGGGCGCGATCCCACCACCGAGGAGTTAGCCGCCGCATTGGAAATCCCTACGCGCAAGGCGGAGGAGATGCTGAGAGTGGCACGCCGGCCTCTCTCGCTGGAAATGCCCACCGACGACGATGGGAACAGCGAACTAGGAGATTTTATCGAAGATGAAGACATCTCTGCCCCGGACGAGGAGGTGACCTTTTCGATGTTGCGGGAGTTGCTCCGAGGTATTCTACAGAATCTTCCGCCGCGTGAAGTGCGCATTCTGCAACTGCGCTATGGACTGGTGGATGGTGAGACGTACACTCTTGAGGAGGTGGGTAAGAAACTGGGGGTGACCCGTGAACGAGTGCGCCAGATAGAGGCCCAGGCACTCAGCCGTCTTCGTCATCCTACACACTCCCGCAGGTTAAAGGATTTTCTGGAGAAGTAAGTGCCATCATTGCTCCCTGTTCTCACGATTATCCTACCACTGCTGGGCGCGGGTGGGATACTTGGCTTATCCCTCGTGCCTCGTGCTCGCGCCCTTACCCGCTACATTGCCCTGATAGCGGCTTTCCTCACCACCATTCTGCTCCTGACGTTCACGTCGGTGGAACCGGTAACGACGGTTGTCATCTCCTTGTGGCAACCTTCCCTGCTGTTCGGCGCTGCGCTGGCGCTGAGGCCTGACGTCATCATGCAGCCATTGGCTTTGGTACTGGCGCTGATAACTTGCAGCGCGATTCTTGTGGGGCTCGGCCGTGCAGAGGAGCCACGCCCCCGTCTCGCGGCCACGTTGCTGGCTCTGCTCTCTGCGGGCCTGGCTGCCTTGTGGGCGGCCAATCTTCTCACTATGATCGTCATCTGGGCCATGTACGATTTGCTACACGCTGCAGGGCGCATCGCAGCCGGGGGCTCAGGGCGGACGGCCGTTCGTAGCCTAATCCTCGGCTATTTGGCGACGCTGGCCTTGTGGAGTGGGGTCTTGCTGGCCAATGGTGGAGCGGGCAGCGAGTTGTGGTCGCTGGTGGCTCTCAGCGGCGCACCATTGACACTGTGGGTGGTGGCTGGCGTCCTGCGGCTGTGGGTGTACCCATTTCACCTCTCCACTCCCGACGACCTGGGTGCTGCCCAATCTCTCGCCGCCCCGTTTCTTCTGGGCCCTGTCATTGGCTGGGGATTGTGGATCCGGCTTGTCCAGGCAAACGGCGGCTCTATCCCTGGCAACACGTGGGTGGCAATCGTAGCCGCGGTTACCCTGGCCGTGGGTGGCTTTCTGGCCTGGTCTTGTGAGTCCCCGCGCCGCATGTTGCCGTGGATCGGGATGGGGGTAAGCGGAGCAGTGCTGCTGACCGCCGGACTGGCGGGGGATAACGCCATAACCGTCATTGCCGCTGACAGCGTGGCCTGGGCGTTGGGATTGGCAGTACTCTTGCTGAGCGATGGCTTGCAACGAGAGGCATTATGGTGGAATATTCCTCCGCTGGTCGGAGCGCTGGCACTGATGGGAGTGGTCCTCACGTTGGGGTTTGTGTCAGACGAGATCCTGATCGGAGGGCTCACGAAGGGAGGCAGCCCGGGGTGGGGGGGCGCTTTTTTCATCGGGTATCTATTCTTAGTCCCATCGTTGGTACGTTGGCTGCTATTACGACCCTCCTCTCCCTTCCCGCGCAAGGAAGGAGGCTGGGGGATTAGGTCTGTAGCACGTGGGGTTGGGTTGGGGGTGCCAGCATTGCTGCTGATCTTGGCCATCTTGCCCCCGTCGCTCCTCACCGACGACGTCCTGGTTCCCTCGTTGAGCCCATTATTCGCGACGCCGGGCCTGACGGGTTGGCTATTGTTGGCGGTCTCGCTCGCTGGCGGGGGAGTTCTTGCCTGGCAGGAGAGGAACTTGCGCCCGAAGATCCAATTGTTCCTCAGTGCCGCCCACGACCTGTTGCGCCTGGAATGGCTCTACGATGTGGTGGCAGGGGCATTGGACCGGGGACTGAGCATGCTCCGGGCGGCTGGCGAAGTGGTGGGAGGTGCGGGGGCTCTGTTATGGTCGTGGTTGCTGTTTTTCCTTCTCCTGTTGGTATGGGGTGGTAGGTAATGCAGACATTGGTGGACCTTCTGATGCGCTTTTCATTCCTGGCCGCGATGCCCGCCGTGGCCGGCATACTGATCACGGCTGGGCTCATGGTCGTCAGCCGGGATTGGCGGCTGAACGTGATTGCCCTCACCGTGCAGTACTTTTTCGTGGTACTGCTGCTGACCCGGCTGATCCGGCCGGAGGTGGCGGCCGTCAAGGGGTTGATTGGGTGGATGATCTGCATGGTGTTCTACCTGACCGAGCGGCGAGCCAGTGTGCTTGAGCAGTCCTCGGCTGCTGAAGGCACAGCGCCTTCTCGGCGCTGGCGCCGTTGGGTTATGTCTGCTCGAGCGTCGTTTTGCCTGTTTGCCGGGATATTGGTCTCGGTGGCGGCATATACGGCCGTGTTGCGTGTCCCCTTACCCGAAGTCCCAGCCGACGTCACGCTGGCATGTTACCTGTTGGCTGGGCTTGGATTGCTATTGATTGGACTGAGCGAAGCGCCGATGCAGGTAGGATTGGGGCTGCTGACCTTTCTATCGGGTTTCGACCTTTTCTACGTTGCTTTGGAGCCAAGCCTGGCCGTGGCCGGGTTGCTCGGTGCCGTTAGTTTCCTCATCGCGTTGGCAACGGCCCACTTAAGGGTTGCTCAGGTTGTCGCTGGCGGCGAGGTGAAGACACCGTGATTGCAGGCCCTCTCTTGTTGCTGATCATCCCGCTGGTGATGGCGGGTATCGTGTACATCCTGCTCCGCTGGGCGTCCCTCTCGGCACTGCTGGCCGTTGGCACGGCGTTGGCGTTGGGTATCGCGGTCGTCACGCTGCCGCTGGATCAGCCGGTGCAGGTGTACTTCTGGGGAGAACGCCAGATTGCTATGGGCGAGGCCGTGAGATTCCTCGGACGCGAGTTGGTTCTGGATCAGGCCGACCGGATGGCAATGGCGATCCTGTTCCTCACAGCCGCTGGTCTCTTTTTCCTGGCGTGGCGTGTCACATCACATTCCCTACTCTTTCCGATGGGGCTGGGCCTGCTCAGCCTGTTGAGTGGGGCACTGCTGATCCGGCCTCTCATCTACGCTGCCTTGCTCATTGAGATTGCCGCCGCCCTCTCCATCTTTGCGCTGCAGGCCGAGGGACAGTCGCCCACTCGGGGAGGGCTGCGTTATCTGACGTTCACCACCCTGGCCCTACCTGGTGTGTTGGTCACCCACTGGCTGTTGGACCGGTATGTACTGACGCCGGACGAGGTGGGGCTGCTTAACACTGCCGCTGCTCTGCTGGCTGTCTCTTTTGCGTTGCTACTGGGTGTCGTGCCTTTCCACACCTGGGTGCCGGCCGTCGCCGGCGACAGCGTGCCACTGGCGGGCACCTTTGTCCTTACCATCGGCAACGGCGCGGCCTGGTTCCTGCTCCTGGACTTCCTGGAGACTTACCCCTGGCTCAACACCCATCCCTACTTTGGCTCACTCTTCTCCACCGCAGGACTGGCGATGATCGTCGTGGGGGGACTACTCGCGCCATCTCAGCGTCGCCTGGGACCGCTGATGGGGTATGGTGCGCTGGTAGATAGCGGCGGCGCACTCATCGCTCTGGGGATGCACAGCAGGCTGGGATTGACGCTGGTTCTCCTGTCGCTGTTGGTGCGCCCCTTCGGTCTGGCCCTCATGGCGACTGGCTTGAGCGGTCTGCGGGCGCGTAACGGCGACGATGACAATTGCGATGCACTGCGCGGGCTGGGCTGGAAAGCGCCGTGGAGCACGGCAGTGCTGATCTTCGGCGGGCTTTCGGTAGCGGGGTTACCGGTCAGCGCTGGCTTCATCTGGCGCTGGTCTCTCTGTCGTGCACTGATGCCATCCAGCCCGGGCTCCGCGTTGCTCCTTCTCCTGGCAGGGGTCGGCGTGATGGTTGGCGTGTGGCGAGGACTATCCGCTCTACTGGCGCGCCCTCGACTGCCTGAGGGGGACATATCCCCCCGCGCTATCTCTGAAGGCTGGCTGATGGCTGTAGTCGTGGTTGTGGCGATACTGGCCTGCGTTGGGGTGGGACTCTTCCCACAGGTTCTCGCGCCGCTGGCAGCCCGCCTGGCGGAGACTTACACCTTCTTTGCTCCCTGATGGATCTGTTTGAGCACAGCCGGCAAGAGCAAATTCGTTGCGAAGCGCCGCTGGCGGCGCGCATGCGCCCGCGCACTTTGGACGAGTTCGTCGGCCAGGAACACATCGTCGGCCAGGGGCGGTTGCTGCGCCGTGCCATTGAGACTGATCGGTTGTTCTCCTCCCTCATCTTCTGGGGGCCGCCAGGCACCGGCAAAACGACGCTGGCGATGATCGTCGCTAATACGACCGCCCGCCACTTCGAGACCATTAGCGCTGTGCTGGCGGGGGTGGCCGACCTGCGGCGTATCATCAAGGAGGCCAGGGAGCGACGCGGGATGTATGGCCGGCGCACGATCCTGCTCGTGGACGAGATCCATCGTTGGAACCGGGCCCAGCAGGACGCATTGTTGCCCCACGTCGAGGATGGCACCGTCGTGCTCATCGGCGCGACGACCGAGAATCCCTACTTCGAGGTCATCGCGCCCCTGGTCTCCCGCTCCCGTGTCTTCCAGTTCAAGCCGCTCGCCGACGACGAGGTGGTGGCGATACTGCGCCGTGCCCTGACCGACACTGAGAACAGGCGCGGTTACGGCTCTCGCAATGCCCAACTCGACGACGAGGCGCTGGCCCACCTGGTGCGCGTCGCTGGCGGCGACGCTCGGGCCGCGCTCAACGCGCTGGAGTTGGCCGTGGAGAGCACACCACCTGGCGACGACGGCGTCATCCACGTCACGTTAACCGTGGCCGAGGACTCGATCCAGCACCGCGCGTTGCGCTACGACAAGGCAGGCGACGCGCATTACGACACCGTCTCTGCCTTCATCAAGTCGGTGCGCGGGAGCGACCCCGACGCGGCGCTTTATTGGCTGGCCAAGATGGTCGCCGCTGGCGAGGACCCCCGGTTCATCCTGCGCCGGCTGTACATCCTGGCGGCGGAGGATATCGGATTGGCCGATCCTGACGGGGTTGTGGTCGTCAACGCATGCGCTCAGGCCTTCGAGTGGGTGGGGATGCCGGAGGGGCAGTATCACCTGGCACTGGCGACGCTCTACCTGGCTACCGCGCCCAAGTCCAACTCGGCCGGGGCCTACTGGGGAGCATTGGCGGAGATTGAGGAGCACGGGGCTGGGCCGGTGCCGGTCTATCTGCGCGACAAGAGCGACGTCTTCCACGGCGCGCTGCGTGAGCACTATAAGCGCACGTTAGGCGAGCATGAGGGATACAAGTATCCCCATGCCTACCCTGACGGGTGGGTGGAGCAGCGCTACCTGTCGGAGGGGGTCGAAGGTGGATGGTTTCAGCCCAAGGGGCACGGCTACGAGCGGAAGATCATTGAGCGGCTGAAGAAGTGGAAGAAACGCGTCTCCCTACCGTAGCACTCTCTCGTCTCCCACTCGTTTTGTCACCCCGGTTTCGTCCAAATGTTCCAGAAGCCCCTGCGCATACTTGCGGCTGGTCCCAAGCATGTCACGTGTCTGTGCCAGGGTGATGCTCCCTTCCCGCTCAATGCGCGCGCGGATGAGGGCCACTATCTCCTCGTAGGTCTGGGGCAGGAACAGTACCTCCGGCGAGACTTGCACCAACTCACCTCGGGCTACCAGCACGCCCAGCACCTCCTCCCCCACTGCGACGATGCTTTCCTTGACCGAGGGAGTGGCGTAGGGCTGGCGCCGGAAGCGGGCTAGGAGTGCGTCTACCTGCTGTTGCTGCTCGGGGTTGAGACGGACGGCGTGGGATGGGAGCCGGACGGTAGCCCCTTCGTCTACGATCAACCCCTCGGCGACGGCGCGGGCCAGTGCCGCGTTAAACACCTTCGCCTCCAGCCGGAGCCCGCTGCGCAGGGCTTCGCGCCCCCATCCCTGTCCGCAGCGGGGATCGCTGGTGGTAAGCGGAAAGTTCGCGAGAGAGCCGGTCGTTCAGGGCGGACCACCAGGTGCTGGCGGCAAGCAACTGGTTGCTGGAGGCCAACCGCTTCCTGCTTCCTGTTTCCTGCTTCCTGCTAACCTGCGTACCTAGAAGGATCGCCTGGCCTTCGTCCAGCAGTTGAGCGAGCGCTTCGGGGGCCGTCTCGCCCAGCCCGCTGGTGGAGAGCAAGTCACGGGCGGAGATGGGGCCACTCCGTTGGAGGGCTTGCAGCAATATCTCGGCTGGGCTGCCCTGGGCCAGCGTCTCCAGGCGGGCCAGCACCTCGGAGCGGAAGCGGCGGTGTTTGCGGCCCGGGTGGGGGTCCACGACGGCGCCCCCACCCACGGTCATGGAGGGGGAGGGGATGCGGACAATGAAGCGATCCCCTTTGACTAGCGGAATCGGCTCCTGGAGTCGCAATTGTGCCCATCCCGATTGCCCCGGCGGCAGTCTGTCCTGGCCCAGGAGTCGCACGCGAGCCATCGTCTCAGCCGCGCCGGAGAAAAACTTGAGTTGGGTATTGTGGCGCAATGGGCGCTGCGCCTGTCCTGAACGTTCGCCTGATGGCTCACGCCGCAGGCCTGGCCGAAGGATGTTGGGCAGGTAACGCAACTGCACGTCTACCAGCACTGTGGACTGCAGCCAGCCAGGGATGGTGACGACGTCTCCGCGCTTGAGGTCGGCCTTGCTGACGCCGCTGAGGTTCATCGCCACGCGGCTGCCCGGCACTGCTCGTTCGACCTTCTGCTTGTGGGTCTGCAGACCCCGCACGCGAGCCTTCAACCCCCGGGGCAGCACCTCGACTTCTTGTCCCACCTCGAAGCATCCGCCGGTGAGAGTGCCAGTGACGACGGTGCCGAAACCACTGATGGTGAAGACGCGGTCTATCGGCAGCCGGGGCCGTCCTCGGTCGGGGCGGGGTTGGGCCTGGGCGAGCATTTCCTGCAACGCAGCCAGCAGTACGTCAAGACCCTGCCCTGTGCGGGCGGAGACGGGGATGATAGGCGCGCTCTCCAACACCGTCCCTTCCAGCGTCTCGGACACGTCGGCAGCGACCATCTCAACCCACTCTCCGCTTTCGTCTTCGCTCTCGGCCAGGTCCAACTTGGTCAGGGCGACGACCCCTGTACTGACCCCCAGCAGGTCGAGGATGGCCAGGTGCTCCCTGGTCTGCGGCATTACTCCCTCGTCGGCAGCGACGACGAAGAGAGCAGTGTCAATGCCTCCCATGCCTGCCAGCATATTCTCGATGAAATCCCTGTGCCCGGGCACGTCCACGATGCCGACCGATGCGCCGTTGGGGAGCGTGAGCCAGGCGAAGCCCAGGTCTATCGTCATCTCCCGCTCCTTCTCCTCGCGGAGCCGGTCGGGGTCAATGCCGGTGAGGGCGTGGACTAGGGTGGACTTGCCGTGATCTACGTGGCCAGCGGTGCCGATGACGTGCATCGTCTCTTAGTCCTGTCATTCTCTGCGCAAAGTTGCCAGTTGCTCATCAATCGGTGCGACGAGCGTCTCGTGCACGTCCTGGATGGCCTTGAGCAGACTGGTGGCGTCGGCGCGGCGGGCCTCCCAGAGGGAGTCTAGTTGAGCGTGATACAGTTCGGCAGCGGACGATAGCACGTCCAGGCGCTTTAGTTGCTCGGCATCGGTCTGGTCTTGTTGTCGCCAGCGCTCCTCGATCAGTACCTCTTGCTTTTTCTGCGCCTTCAACCGCGCCGTCTGCCATTCTTCCCACTGCTGCTTGCCGCGCTCCTCGGCCAAACGTTGCCTTTCGGCCATCTCGTCCTGGCGTTTCTCTATGCGCACCTTGAATTTCTCCAGAGCACTGAGAGTCCGCTTGACCAGTTGCTGCTGCTCGATGAAGCCCTGCGTCTGGGCGCGTACCCGCTCCATCTCCTGGACCACCTGCTCGCCCTGATCCAGGTACTGCTTCATCTTCTGCTCGCGCTGAAAGTCGGAGATGCGTAGTTCTTCGATCGGTTTCTCGTACTTCTTCGTCTCCTGGACGGCATCTTCAATGCGGGCTCTTTGCTTCTGAATCGCCTCCTCGAGAAGAGGGAACTTCGTGACCTGGGCCTCGAACTTCTTGCGCAGGCCGGTGGTATCCTGCTCCAGTTCGGCGATGCGGCGAGTATCGGCGCGGCGCTGCTCCTCCAGGAAGGTGACGGCCGGCACGCGATCGTCGGCCCGTTTGCTCAGTTCGGCCACGGCGACTTCCAGGCGCAGGAAGGCTTCACCCAATCGTTGCCCCTCAACCTGGCGGGCGTTCAACTCCTCATCGTAGCGGGGCAGGACGCGCAATTCTTTCTCCAGCCGGCTCAGGTTGCTGGTTAGCGCCTCGTGCTCAATCCGGCGCAGTCGCTCCGCCTCGGCCTGTTCTTTTCGCCGCACCTCATCACGCTGGCCCATTTGGAGGGTCAATTCCTTCTTGTAGTTCGAGACCATCTGCTCGAACTTGGTCACTTGAGATAGGACACCCTGGATGCCCGCCAGCGAGGTTTGCAGTTCTCGTGTCTGAACCACCTGCTGGGCCAGTTGCCGTTCCTGCTCCTGTATTCGTTCTTGCAGCGTGGCGATGGTGACCTTGTCCTTGCGGCGCTCCTCATCCAGCCACTTGAGCGTCTGCATCGCCTGGGTCATATCTAGTGCCTGAGTTACTTTTGTCGCCATTATCACACTCCCTGGGTGAGTTTAGTGGTGCGCTGATTATAACATCATTCTCTCTCACAGGCAACGGTTTGACAGATCGCCACGAGCCGCTATAATGGCCTCGGAAGTTGGAGATTTGCCATTTGGTCATTTGGTCATTTGTCATTACTCATGCGTATCGGCATTGATATCCGTATTGTCCACTATGCCTGGGACGGAGTCTGCAACTACGTGCTGCATCTACTGGCGGCGCTGGCTGCCCTTGATGCGGACACGGACTACCGCGTCCTGCATAGTCGCAAGGACCGTACCCCCCGGCGGCCAGGGCGGAACTTCCGTCCCGTCGCCTGCTGGACTCCTTCGCATCACCGCTTAGGGCGGTGGGCGTTAGGGGTGGAGGTGGCGCGATTGGGGCTCGACCTGCTGCACAGCCCCGATTTCATCCCACCCGCCTTCGGCTATCGCCGGTCTGTGATCACCATTCACGACGTGAACTTCCTCTATTACCCGCAGTTCCTCACTCCCGAAAGTCACCGCTATCACAACCAGCAGATCGAGTGGGCGGTACGTCGCGCCGACCACATCCTGGCCGATTCCCACGCTACCAAGTCTGACCTGACCTTGCTGCTGAATGTGCCACCGGAGAAGGTCTCGGTCGTGCACCTGGCCGCCGACCCGGCCTTCCGCCCGCTGCCAGAAGCAGAGGCCGAGCATGTCGCTGTGCGGTATGGCATGGAACCGCACTTCTTGCTCTGCGTGGGGACGCTCGAGCCGCGCAAGAACCTGCCGGGCTTGCTGCAGGCCTACCGCCTGCTGCTCAACGCGAAGGTGACAACCGCGCCGCTGGTGCTGGTTGGTGGCAAGGGC
>JAUWOI010000480.1 GCA_030612185.1 Anaerolineae bacterium | reverse complement strand
CGACCTGGATCAGGTGCTCGCCACCATCCTGGAAGAAATGCGCCACCTGCTGGACGTGACCGCATCCTCGGTCTGGTTGATTGACCAGGAGGCGGACGAACTGGTCTGCCAACAGGCCACCGGCCCCCAAGAGAAGAGCGTGCTCGGTTGGCGGTTGGAGCCGGGACAGGGGCTTGCCGGCTGGGTCGCTCGCGCCGGCGAGAGCCTGAGCGTGCCGGACGTCTGGGCCGACGAACGCCACTTCAAAGGCGTGGACCAACAGCCCGGGTTACCGTTGCGCTCCATCCTCACCGTCCCGCTACGGGTCAAAAACGGTATAATCGGCGTGCTCCAGGTGATGGACACACAGACAGACCGCTTCCAGCCAACAGACCTGATGTTGGCGGAGTCGCTGGCCACGACTGCGGCCATCGCGATCGAGAACGCGCGGTTATACGAACAGACACGGCAGGACGCCGCACCCAAATCTGTGCTACTCGATGAGATCAACCACCGCGTCAAGAATAACCTCGCCGCTATCATCGGCCTGCTCTACACCGAACTACGGTATGCCGACATCGATAATCAGGCCACTTATCAATCCGTCATACAGAACCTGGTCAGCCGGGTGCGGGGGCTGGCCACGGTGCACAGCCTGCTCTCTGCCTCCCGGTGGGCGCCCCTGCGGCTCGGCGAACTGGTAGGCCAGGTCATCCGCTCCTCCCTGCAAACGCTCCCGCGCGATAAGCACGTGTCAGTATCAGTAGAAGACGCGATCCCATCCCCGGTGCACGTGACGCCCGACCAGGCGCAAAACCTGGCGCTGGTGATCAACGAACTGGCGACCAACACCGTCAAACATGCCCTGCAAGACCGCGATACGGCACACGTCATCGTCCGCGTCACTACCGAAATCGAAGGCAACGGGGCGCAAGTCGAGTTTCGAGACGACGGACCGGGCTATCCAGAAGAGGTATTACGGCTGGAGCGGTACAACGTAGGACTGGACCTGGTACAGAACATCGTGCGCAAGAACCTGCGCGGAGAAGTATCACTGTACAACGATCAGGGCGCAGTGGCGGTTATTCAGTTCAAAGCGGAGATTCCTCGGCTCGCTACGCTCGCTCGGAATGACGAAGCACGGGGGGGGGAGAGAAAGATTCCAAGGCTTGCTACGCTCGCTCGGAATGACGAAACACGGAGGGAGAACAACGAATGAGTCACCAAGAAAAAAACGTCCGCGTACTGATCGCTGAAGACGACTACCTGGTCTGCGAGATGATCAAGGTGGCATTGCAGGAGGTGGGGTATGCCGTCGTCGGAGAAGCAATGAGCGGGCTTGAGGCTGTCGAGAAAACAGCATCCTTGCAGCCCGACGTCGTCCTGATGGACATCAAGATGCCCGATATGGACGGCCTCGAGGCCACACGACGCATCTACGAACACTGCCCCACGCCGGTGGTGGTGCTGACCGCCTACGAGACGGCGGACCTGGTCAAAGAGGCCAGCGCGGCTGGCGTGGGGGCCTACCTGGTCAAACCATCCAGCGCGCGCGAGATAGAACGCGCCATCACCGTCGCCATGGCCCGTTTTGGTGACCTGATGGAACTGCGCCGTCTGAACGCCGAACTGCAGACACGCAACGAGGAACTGGACGCCTTCGCTCACACCGTGGCGCACGATCTCAGAAACCCATTGAGCCTTATTATGGGCTTTGCCGGGGTATTAGAGCACAATACCACACTGCCGGATGAGGAACGGGAGAAATGTCTGTCTGCCATTGTGCAAAACGGGCACAAGATGAGCAACATCATAGACGAGTTACTCGTGTTGGCAGAAGTGCGCAAGGCAGAAACGAGACCAGAGCCTCTGGAGATGGCAAGCATCGTGGCCGAGGCACTGCAGCAATTGGCCTTTGTGATCGAGGAACGCCAGGCCGAAATCATCTTGCCCGATACGTGGCCGGTGGTACTGGGCTACCCCCTGTGGGTCGAAGAGGTGTGGGTCAACTATCTCAGCAACGCCATCAAATACGGCGGCCAACCGCCCCGCGTGGAACTAGGCGCGACGGCGCAGGCAGACGGCTACGTCTGCTTCTGGGTACGCGACAACGGCGACGGCATACCACCGGAGAAACAGGCCCACCTGTTCACTGTCTTCACACGGCTCGACCGGACTCGTGCCCAGGGTCACGGGCTAGGACTGTCCATCGTGCGGCGCATCGTGGAGAAACTCGGCGGGCAGGTGGGGGTGGAGAGTGAAATGGGCAGGGGGAGTGTATTTACCTTCACTCTGCCAGGAGGTGAGAACTATGCTTGACCATATACTCGTTCCTATGGACGGATCATCCCTCGCCGAGTGTGTACTGCCTCACGCCATGGCAGTAGCCCGGGCCTGTGGGGCCCGGGTCACGCTACTGCGAGTGTTGGAGCGTCCCCAGACCGCCGGCCCAACCCGGTCCGTTGACCCACTGGACTGGCACATCCGCAAGGCCGAAGCCAGGGCCTACCTGGATGGGTTGAGCGCCCGCCTCCAAGAAGCCGGCCTCCAAACGGAGAGCACTCTCCTGGAGGGCCAGGCGGCGGAGCGCATCGTCGAGTTCGTGCGCAGCCACGACGTCAGTTTGATTATTCTCAGCAGCCACGGACAGAGCGGCTTGAGCGATTGGAACGTCAGCAGCATCGTCCAGAAAATCATACTGCGTGCCTATGTGCCGGTGATGATCGTGCGGGCCTATCAACCCGTTGCTGGCGACCTGACGGGCTTGCGCTATCGGCACGTGTTGATTCCCCTGGACGGCTCGCAGAGGGCCGAGTGCGCCCTGCCGCTGGCCACCACCCTATCCCGCTCCCACGGATCCGAACTGCTGCTGGTACACGTGGTGTCCAGGCCGGAAATGGTCTGTCGCGCGCCCCCCACACAGGAAGATCTGGAACTGGTGAACCGGCTCACGGAGCGCAACCGGCTGGAAGCGACCAGGTGCCTGGAGAATCTTCGGTCCCGGCTGCCTTTGGCCGTCCAGACCCGCGTGCTTGTCAGCGACAACACCGCAGCAACGCTACACAGGTTGGTGAAGCAAGAGAACGTAGACCTGGTAGTATTGAGCGCCCATGGCTGTTCTGGCAGGACCGAATGGCCCTATGGCAGCCTGGTCGTCAACTTCATCGCCTATGGCAGTACTCCGCTGCTGATCGTGCAGGACCTTTCTCCGGGCGAAGTGGAGCGCACTCAGGCCGAGATGGTTACGAGAGAGCACAAGGGACACTAACGTATGCCAAACAGTCAATTGGAAAGTCTGGCGCGTCAACTGGCCGAGGGTCACGCCATCTCCCGGCGTCCCAGGCGCAGGCCCCCGCTTCTGGACCGCCTCCGGGGCCAGGAGGCGCTCTTACACGACGCCTACCGCCGTTTTGCAGAGGCGTCTGAGGTGCAACTCGCCCTCTCCTACGCGGCCGAATGGTTGCTGGACAACTTCTACACAGTACGACAGGCACTGCGCCAGGTTCGCGAGGATATGCCACCAGGCTACTATCGCCGCCTGCCCAAACTCGCTACGCCCCCCCTGGAAGGCTACCCTCGCATATACGCCTTAACACAAAAAATCATTGAGTGCCACGAGGAGCACCTCAATCTTGACCAGGTGAGACTCTTTGTTCAGGCCTACCAACGTGTCACACCGCTGACGATGGGCGAGCTGTGGGCACTGCCGACCATGCTGCGCCTGGGTATCCTAGAGAATCTAACGCAGGCCATCGCCCGTGTCACGGAACTGC
>JAUWOI010000561.1 GCA_030612185.1 Anaerolineae bacterium | reverse complement strand
CCTCTGCTCTCGGGACCAGGGCGTTGGTCATCGGCTGCGCCCGCCGGGGCGCCCAGCCCCCGTCGCGGGGGCGGCTTAGGCGAGATGCGGCCCGTAGCCCCGCCCCCGGGACGGGGGCTGGGAGCCTTGGAAACGAGGTGGCCCAAACGATGACCATACCCGGGAACAGATTGTCCTACGAGGAAATTATAGCAGTAAGTTGGTAAATTGGGAAACTGGTAGATTGGTACATTGGGTACCAATCTACCAATCTACCAACTACCAATCTACCAGGGGAGCAATGATACTCAAGAGCCTTTTGCGCCGCAAGGCGCGCACACTGCTGACTGTTGCCGGCGTCGCCATCGGCGTCGCGGCTATCGTCGCGTTGGGGGCGCTGGCCGAGGGGCTGGCGGCTGGCTACGGCGCGCTCGGTGGCGGCAGCGGAGCCGACCTGCTGGTGGCCCAGGCAGACGCGATAGACATCGTCTTCAGCGCGGTGGACGAGGAGGTGGGCACGGCCCTCACAAGCCTGTCCGGGGTGAAAGAGGTGGACAGTATGGTTTATACCTTCTCCTCCACAGAGGGCGTGCCCTACTTCATCGTCTTCGGCTACGAGCCCGATGGGTTCGCCATCCAGCATTTCAAGATTGTGGCGGGAGAGGGGTTGACAGAGCAGGCAGCGAGACTCAGAGGGCGACCACTCATCCTGGGACGGGCAGCAGCCGACGACCTGGGTAAAGAGGTCGGCGACACACTCCGGCTCTACGAGATCACCTACCGCATCGTGGGCATCTACGAGACGGGCGCGCCTTTCGAGGACGGCGCGGCTGTGGTGCCACTCCGGGAGGCCCAGGCCCTCGCCGGGCGTTCGCGCCAGGTGAGTGCCTTCTTGATCAAACTGCGGGATGCCCAGGATGCCGAGCGGATACGCCAGCGCATCGAGCAACGCTTTTCCGACCTCACGGTCACCCAATCCTCCGATTTCGCCCAGGAGCAGGAGATGATGGCCTACATTCAAGGCTTCACCTGGGCTGTCTCATTTCTGGCGGTGCTCATCGGCGGGGTGGGAGTGATGAACACGGTATTGATGAGCGTCTTCGAGCGCACGCGGGAATTCGGGACCTTGCGGGCCGTGGGATGGCGTCCGCGCCAGGTACTGGGTATGGTACTGGGTGAGTCCCTGGCCCTGACCGGGTTGGGTGGATTGGTGGGGGCTGGCCTGGGCGTGGCGGCGGTGCGGGCTGTGGAGCACGTGCCGGCGGTGAGCGGCTTTCTGTCCACCACGTTCTCTCCCATTCTGTTTGTGCAGAGTATCAGTGTGGCACTGGCCCTGGGGTTGGTGGGCGGGGCTTATCCGGCGTGGCGGGCATCCCGCCTGCTGCCAGCAGAGGCCATGCGGGCCGAGGGCGGCACAGGGACACGGGCGTCGCGCTTCCTGAGACTCCCCTCCGCTTCGGGGGGGCTGGGGAGGGTGAGGTTCGGCGGAGCGGCACTGCGCAACCTCCTGCGGCAGCCCACGCGCACCCTGCTCACCACGACCGGCATCGGTATCGCCATCATGGCTATGGTCAGCCTGGGGGGGCTGGCCGATGGCCTCGTGGCGTCGATGACAGCCATTGCTAGTGAGGGTGTCCAATTGGTCGGCATACAAGCAGACGCTTCAATAGACCTGAGCACGATTGACGTGCGGGTCGTGAACCACATCGCGGCCCTCCCCCGCGTACAGCACGCCGAGGGCTTTCTGACCGGCTACGCGGCCACCGGCGATCTGCCCTTCTTCGTCGTCTTCGGCTACCATCCACGGGGACAGGCGATCCGCGACTTCCGCATCTTGGAGGGGGAGCCCCTGACCGCCAACCGGCAGATCATCATCGGCCGCGTGGCTGCGGACAACCTGGGCAGGCGAGTGGGCCAGACGTTGCGCATCCTCAATAGGTCTTTCCACATCGTCGGCATCTACGAGACGGGAGTACCTTTCGAGGACGGGGGCGGCGTCGTCAGCCTGCGCGACGCCCAGACCCTCTTCGGACAGCCACACAAGGTCAGTTTCCTGGGCGTCTGGTTGGAGGATCCAAACCAGGCCGAGTCGGTGGAGCAAGAGATCGAAACGCGCTTCCCCGAGGTCGCCATATCGCAGGCGAGCGAGTTCACCGAGGATGTGACGGACCTCCAACTCGCCCGCGCCAGCACCTGGGCCATCGCACTCCTGGCTCTTCTGGTGGGTGGGGTGGGCATGACGAACACGATGGTGATGAGTGTCCTCGAGCGCACGCGAGAGATCGGCGTTCTCCGGGCATTGGGCTGGCGCAAGGGACAGGTGGTGTGGATGATCCTGCGCGAATCGCTGACCATGAGTCTGCTCGGCGGCGGCGGGGGTCTCGTGGCCGGCATCGCGTGTATTGGACTGCTCAACGTGAGCCCCTTTATGGCCGGCTTCGTGCGGGCCCGCTTCAGCCCTGGCCTCTTTGCCCAGGCTCTGGTCACCGCCCTCGTGCTGGGGGCCGTCGGCGGGATCTACCCGGCCTGGCGAGCGTCGCGTATGCGGCCCGTACAGGCGCTCAGATACGAATAGACCGGCTACAAAATCTACGAATCTACGAATCACGAATCACGAATTTACGAATCTACGAATGTACGAATGTACGAATTTATCTTCACCTTAATTGTTTGCAAAATATCTACAAAAAAATCTCCTGTATGTGCCGGAGAATCTATCTTGCTTTTTACCTGCTTTTCATAAATAGTCCATTTCTGAGCTGCAAGG
>JAUWOI010000141.1 GCA_030612185.1 Anaerolineae bacterium | reverse complement strand
GTGTGGACGTGGGGATTGGTGTCGGCGTGCGAGGCGTGGGCGTGGCTTTCGGCGTGCGGGGCGTGGGGGTGCGCGGCGTGGGGGCGGTTGTCGGTGGAGGAGGTGACGTGGGAGCAATTGTCGGTGGCAGTACAGTAGGCTCATCCACGTAGATGGTGACTTGCTGGCAAATTTGCTCACCCTCGTAGGTTTTGACGCACAGCTCGTAGGTGGTGGTCTGTTGGGGACATTCCTGGCGATACCCCTCACCAGGCACTCCATCCCCCTGGTAGTGGACCGTGTTCACGCACCCGACATCCCAGCGCAGGGTGGTGCACTCACCACGGAAGATGTGGTCCTGATCCGTCCAGAACTCGATCCGGGGCTGACACGAGGGCGGAGGAGTGGTGGCCTCCGGCGGGGGGGAGCCGCTGACTTCAAAGTAGACGTACACATAGACCGGGTAGTCGATCCCCGATTGGCACGAGGTGCCAGCAGCGACTTCCACCTGGGCCGACCCGCCGCTGATTGTCCTTACAATGGGGTCGGACCAGGTCTCAGGATCGGGGCCAACACAGGTGAAGTCCACCTGGTTGCCGCCGATATACAGACGCGCATCCCACCAGCACCCGCCCTGTGCGTCTTCGCCGACCCAGATGGACAACTCGGTTCCGGGCGGTACGTTGACCTGACAGGTCCAGGGTTCAAAGATCTCCGACTCATTGTTGGAGATGAGTTTCACTAACTCCTTGTCGCCATAGTTCAGATTGAGGACCGTATCCTGGGCAAGTGGAGCTGAGGAAACGGCTCTGGGCAGGATCAAGGTTGCTGCCAACAGCAAACCGAACACTAGAATGGTCGCGGGTACAAGTAGCCATCGCCTTTGTCGTACAGTCATCGCTATGCTCCTTTACTCGCCTTATATCAAGACACGGGTAGGATTGTGCCCACCTGCATCCCGCTGAGACGGAAACCGAGCGAGCCAGTGAGTGGTTCCCGTCTCAATATTCCGCACAGGAAGCCATTCTAGGGCTCGCCTACCTCAATGCAATCTATAGAGGTAAGACACGCCTAGTATCAAGTGCCGTTGTCCTGGGCGGAACCTGATGAGACAACTCGCCACACGTTTCAAACCGACCAGGCCATTGACTTCACCGGGCACCTCCCGATGATCGAACCACAGACAATCCACACCTGAGCCAACACTGTGTCCCAGACCATCTTCAATGAGTATCTTATCAACATCTTGGGGCCAAGCAATTCGGGCTCCCACGCCCGGCAACAGATTGCATTCGATGCCCAAGAACAGTATACTCATTCTCGAAGGCTATGTCAATGGGACAATGACCCATATTTGCCTTCCCATCGCCCCATTTTGTCTCATGAGAGTTCTAGTGTATCTTCTCAATATCCTGGGGCCAAGCAGTCCGGGCTCCCATGCCCGACAATACGATGCCGCGTTAGCACATGGCACGGACTGACGTCGTAGGGCCGGTAACTGTGGTCAAGCAACACGGGGAAGTCACCGCGTTCGATGTGATGGTCCATTCTCAGCAGGTCAAGCACTGCCTGACCCAATCTGCGCAGTTGATCTGGCGTCAGCGTGGTCTGGAGGGAAAAGCAGCCCTCGCCACCAGCATACAGGGTGTGTCCGTCGTATTCGGCCATAAAGTGACGGTCAGTAGCAGCCAGACCAATCCCAGTCAGTGCGGCTGTGTCATCCCACCACCTCCGAAACCACTCTCAGTAGTTCCTGCTCCTCCTCCGGCAACACCGTGCGCGGGTCTAGCACCAGCCGGTCGTCCTCGATGCGGGCCACCACCGGCGGGTCGGCGGCCCGCAGCGCGGCCGCCAGTCGGTCGGGGCTCTTTGCGTCCAGCGCGACCAGTTTCGTAGGCAGTGTCTCGCCGGGCAGGCTGCCCCCACCCACTGTGGAGCGTCCATCCATGATTCCAACCGAGACGCCATTGCGACGCAACATCCGCCGCCATCGCCGCGCCCGTCGCTCGATCTCCGCCAGGGGCATGGCGATCATCCGCCAGACGGGAACTTGCCCGGTGGCCTCCTCTTTCAGATAGTGCAGCAGTGTCGCCTGCAACCCAGCCAGACAGAGTTTGTCGGTCCGCAGCGCGCGGGCCAACGGGTGGGTCTTCAGCGGCTCCACGTACTCCGCCCGCCCGACGATGATCCCAGCCTGCGGGCCGCCCAGCAGTTTGTCGCCGCTGAAACAAACAACCGCCGCACCCGCCGCGAGACTCTCCTGCACCATCGGCTCGTGCATCAGTCCGAACTGAGCCGTGTCGAGCAGCGCGCCGCTCCCCAGGTCGTCCATCACCGGCAGGCCACGCTCAGCGCCCAGTGCGACCAATTCGGGCAAGGATGGCTCGGTAGTAAAGCCCACGATGCGGAAATTGGAGTGGTGCGCCCGCAGGATCAAAGCCATGTCCTCGTGCGATTCCAGCGCCGCCACGTAGTCGCGTAGGTGGGTGCGGTTGGTCGTGCCAACCTCAATCAGCCGCGCTCCGCTCTGCGCCATCACGTCGGGTATGCGGAAGCCGCCGCCGATCTCCACCAGTTGTCCCCGCGAGATGACCACGCCCCAGCCTTGCGCCAGCCCGGTCAGCGCCAGGAGCACCGCCCCGGCGTTGTTGTTGACCACCAGTGCCGCCTCCGCCCCGGTCAATTCACACAGCAGCCGCTCGGCGTGCACAGTGCGGTGACCGCGCCGCCCCGCCCGCAAGTCATACTCCAGTGTGGAGTAGCCCCGCCCCACCGCCTCCATCGCCGCCCGTGCGGCGGCCGAGAGAGGGGCTCGTCCCAGGTTGGTGTGAATGACGACGCCGGTACCATTGATGAGCGGGCGCAGCGTAGGAACCAACCGCTCTCGCAGAAAGACACCTGCCCGTGCCACCAGCGGTGCGACGCCCGGCACGTCCGCCCCGGCCCGCATCTTATCGCGCACCTCGTCGAGTGTCTCGCGCAATGCATCCACTGTCTGGCGGTGACCATAGGTGGCGACCAGTTCCCGCACGGTTTCCTCACCGAGCAACCGGTCCACGCTGGGGAGTTGGCGCAGTTTCTCACTGGTCATCCGTGTCACCCTACTCGTTGGCTAACTTCCGTGCCATTTCCGCAGGCGTTGCGGCCGTGATGGACCTGTACTCGATGCCAGGGTAGTGCTGTGCATAGAACTCCTCCAACGATAGCGAGCCGGGCCATTCCTGCGGATTGACTGCGAGCACGCTCCGTACACCCAGGTCGCCGATGCCCGCGTCGTCGGCACTGCCGCCAATGGTGCAGCGCTGCCGATCCCACGCGCCCTCCACCACAGCCCGCGCCCAGGCGGCGTCCGCGTTGGGGGGGAGCAACACGTAGGTACGCTCATACTGAACGCGAGGCTGTCCACGCAGTTCTTTCTCCTTCTCCCCGTCATGCGGGAACTCCTCTGCCGGGTCTTGCCGTGTGTAGGTAATCAGTTTCTTGGCCACACCCGTCCCGGCCACGTCGAAATCTACCCACGGCCGGCCGAAACTGCCCCAGGTGAAGATGGTCGCGCCGACGACGTAATCATCCTTTTGTAGTTCCTTGTCGTACCAGACCAACTGCTGGTAGTAATAGTCGGCCTTATCTGGCTTACCGTCGTGCTCGGCCCAGAAGCCACCCAACTGCTTCCACGTCCCGCCTTCTACGCCCGGCGGCTTGGGGTTCACCAGCGGATCAATGCCACATTCGGTGATCACCAGCGGCACGTCCCCCAGCCCGTTCGGGATCAGGTACTGGCGGTAAACCTTGCGATAACGCAACGTCGTCCATCCCTCATCTCCCTCATCCGCGTTGGGGTCCAGTTGATGCTTCCCTGTCATCCACCACATCCAGGGGCAACTGTACTCGTGGAGACCGAGGATGGCCTCATACTGCTCAGTGGCCCGGAGGGCCGGTAAGAAAGCCGGCCAAAGATGCAGAGGCGGCGTGCCAGCGGCGAAGTTTCCGATCACACACTTTAACCCCAGGTTGGCCATCAACTGCATACGCTCCACCTCGAACTGGGCATACCACCTCATACCCTCCTCATCGTTCCAGACCGGCTCGTTGTGTCCCTCCCAGTACTTGATGTGGGGATTGGCTCGATATGTGGGCAGTTGATCTTGGACAAACTGCTGAGCCGCTTCGGGAGGCGTCTTCCCAATAGCCTTATGGCCTTGGGCATCGTAGTCCCCCTGATGCTTGCGACCGATCACCAGAGCGCCAGCCGGGACATCCCTGGCTGTCCCCCAATCGCCCACAAACTTGGCCACCGCCACACCGGCCCGGATGTACTCACTCAAGTCGGCAGCGGATCGCAGAACGTGGGGACCCAATTTAGTAGGCATCCTAATCCTCCTTCTTTACTAGATAGACCTGCGCAGATTTCGCCGCTGGCCCTGATGCTAAGCCAGAGCCACCATGAGTGTACTACAAAATGACTTCGGTGGCAAGGTTGGCACACCCCAGGCTCATGGTATAATTGCCTACCATTCACGTTAGAGTCAAAGTGCGCACCACTCGACACATTCCCTATGTCTACTCTGACCGCCAGCAACCTGGCCAAGTCTTACGGCCCCCAGGACGTCTTCGAGGGTGTCTCCTTTGAGATTCCCCACGGAGCCAAAATCGCGCTTGTCGGCCCCAATGGCTCAGGCAAGACGACACTGCTGCGCCTGGTTGCCGGACGGGAGGACCCCACGGCCGGTACCATCCATCGGGCCAAAAGGCTGCGCATCGCCTACCTTCCCCAACAGGCCGACTTTCCCGCATCCGGTACGCTATGGAGCACAATGCTAGAGGTCTTCGCTGACCTGCAGGCCCAGTCTGCCACACTGCGTCGCCTGGAAGCCGCTATAGCGGATACTGCCACCCGCGAGGGGGCACTGCAACAGTACGACCGAACCCTGGAAGCGTTTGAACTGGCGGGCGGCTATACGTACGAACAGCGCATTGACCAGGTGCTTTCCGGCCTGGGCTTTGACAAAGATGATCTCCAGCGTCTCATGGCGCAACTCAGCGGAGGCCAAAAAACGCGCGCCCTGCTGGCCCGCCTCCTGCTGGCAGAGCCCGACCTGCTGCTGATGGACGAGCCGACCAACCACCTCGACCTGGCGGGTATCGAGTGGCTGGAGAACTATCTCAAAGTATGGAAAGGCGCTGTGCTCGTCGTGGCCCACGACCGAGCCTTCCTCAACGCTGTCGTCGAGCGAGTGTGGGAACTGGAGTGGGGCCGGATGGAGCGGTATCGCGGCAACTACAGCGCCTACGTCATCCAGAAAGCCGAGCATGTGGCTCTCCAACAGGCCAAGTACGAGCGGCAGCGGCAATTCGTCGCCCGTACTGAGGAGTTCATTCGCCGCAACATCGCTGGCCAGCGCAGCCGTGAGGCGAAGGGGCGGCGGAAACGGCTGGAGCGGGTCGAGCGGGTCGAGCAACCACGGGAGTACCGCCCGCTGAGCCTCGACCTGGGCGACGCAGCCCGCAGCGGCGACCTGGTGCTGGGCCTCTATGGCCTCACCGTGGGCTACGACTCGGCCAATCCCCTCCTCACAGCCAAGGAGTTCGAACTAAGGCGAGGACAGCGGGTGGCGCTGCTGGGACCTAATGGCTCCGGCAAGACCACCCTGTTGCGCACCACACTGGGCGAAGTCCCACCACTTGCCGGGCGTGTGCGCATTGGGGCGAGCGTGCATCTGGGCTACTTCGCCCAGGGACACACGGGCCTGGCCCCCGAGAAAACCGTGCTCGAGACCATCTTGAACACTGGCGAACTGACGATCAGCCAGGCACGTAAACTGCTGGGCCGCTATCGCTTCTCCGGCGACGACGTCTTTAAACGCATCGGCGACCTTTCCGGCGGCGAGCAGGCCCGCGTCGCACTGGCCGTCCTGGCCCGGCAAGGCGCCAACGTCCTGCTCCTCGACGAGCCGACCAACCACCTCGACATCCCCTCCCAGGAAGTGTTGCAAGAGGTGCTCTCTGGTTTCGGCGGCACACTGCTGCTCGTGACCCACGACCGCTACCTGATCCGCAGGCTGGCCACCCGCGTCTGGGTGATTGAGGACGGGCAATTATGGGAGTTCAAGGAAGGATACGAGGAATACCACACCTGGGAGACACAGCGGCGACAGCAAAGACAAGCACGCCGCGAGATCCGGGGCCAAACGGAGAGAGAACGCGCGCAGAAGGCCCGCAAGGCTGCGGAGCGGGAGGCAGCGCGGCAAGCACGCCGCCAAGCCGAACTTGAACAGGCCATCCATCGTTTGGAGATGCACCGGGCGCAGTTGGAGACCCAACTGGTCATCGCCAGCGAGCAGAAGGCAGTCGAGCAGGTGCGCCAATTGGGCACCGAGTACAACCAGGTCGAAACGGAACTGGACGCGCTGCTCGCTGCCTGGGCAGATGTGGTATGACAGGCGTCACCGACGAAACCCCCGCCGCAGGCGGTGGAGAGGGCACCACTGGGTCAATGAATAACTATCGCCCGTTGCTCATCGGCCTCACAGGCAACATCTGCACAGGCAAATCCACCGTCGCCAGGACGCTGGCTGAACTAGGTGCTGAAGTGATAGACGCAGACAAGGTGGCTCACGAGGTAATGCGCGCTGGCACCCCTGCCCATGCACAGATCGCCGCAACGTTCGGGCCAGAAGTGCTGGCCCCCAATGGCGAGATTGACCGGGCGCGGCTAGGGGCGCTGGTCTTTGCTGACCCTGCGGCATTGGCGCGACTAGAGATCATTGTCCATCCCGCTACCATTAAAGCGATCCGCCGCCGTATTGCCATCTCTCAGGCCACCATCGTGGTAATCGAGGCCATCAAACTCATTGAGGCCGGTTTGGCCGACGGTTGCGACAGCGTATGGGTGACGACCTGCCGGCTAGAGCAGCAGATCTACCGCATCATGGGCGGGCGAGGCTTAAGCCGGGCTGAGGCTGAGCAGCGTGTGCGAGCACAGCCGCCCCAGGAGGACAAGATCGCCCACGCCGATGTAGTGATTGACACCTCAGGCAAGATCTCACAGACGCGGGCGCAGGTGCAGACGGCACGGCAGAGACTGGTGGAGCAGTAGCCTGTTTTCGAGTTTTGCGGTATACTTGGTGCCAGGGAACACCGGGCAGGTTTTCGAGCCTCCCTGGAGAGTCCGCCCTGCGCAGCGCTACGCACATCTCTCGGTCTTGAGAGATCAAGGAGAAACATGGCGCAACGGCAAGAGATCACAGTGCGACGGGGTAAGATGAGCGATGCGGGTAAGATCGCCGCGTTTGTCAATCGCGCTCGACAGGGACAACCGGAGATAAACGAGCAGGCGGTCATCGCCCGCTTCCGCAACGTGGGGTTTCTGCTGGCTGAGCAGGATGGGAATCTGGTCGGGATACTGGGTTGGCAAATAGAGAACCTCATCGTCCAGGTAAGTGACTTCCTGGCCTGGCCAGCTCAGGAGCGCGTCGCAGTCGGCCGAGCACTGCTCTCCGAGATGGAGCGGGCCGCGACCGAGTTACAATGCGAGGTAGTGCTGCTATCCCTGCCACGCCCAACGCCCCCCGGTCTAGTAGAGTTTTGCAAAACGTTCGGGTATGTGTCCAAGACGGTCGCCAATCTGCCCAAAGCATGGCGAGAGGCCGCTTACGAGGCCCAGATAGGAAACGACGAGGCAGTACTGATGAAACAATCACGCCCCAATCGCGTACTCAGCCCACTGTGACCAATTTCATTGGAGGTGAATGCATGTCTTCCCTGAAACAATTCGCCAGCCAGCACCCACGCCTAACAGCCTGGCTGGTACTGGCCATTGGTATGGTGGCCATCCTTGTCTGGTCCGCTCGCGACGTGGGCCTGCTGCCGGGGCAGTGGGCTGCGCTGATCGTCGCCACCATTGGCCTGGCCGGCCTGTGCGTCTGGATCATCGGATGGGAAGAATAACCAACGATAATAGAAGCCTCCCGGAGGTTGACACCTCCGGGGTGTTGAAACCATCCAATAAAAAAGCCCGCTTGAGAGCGGGCTTTTTGGTCTCCAATAACCCTACCACCACGGCAAGAAGAAAGTCTGCGTCGTGCCTGTCAGACCGCTATGCGTCACCATCACGTCAATCACCACCTTCTGACCTGGTAGTGACGGCGAGAGGTCAAAATTGCGCCGCGTGAAGCCGCTGGCGTTGGTAGGCGTAAACTCGTAGGCTTGATCGCCCGACTGATAATGGACCACCATCCTGACGGCTGCACCTTGAAGCGGCTGCTGCTGCTGGTCATTCACATAGACGAAGACTGTCTGAACCCCCTGCCGCCCAGTGATAGCATACCGCACCGAAGCGCTGATACTTAGTTCCGTCGTCCGGTACTCTTCGGGTCTAAAAGACCCGAGGATTTCCTGAGAAACGGGGAAATGCTCGAGGTAGGTTTCTCCCAGGTAGGTCAGGCGCATCCGCAGGCCGGAGGAGAACTCAGGATGCCACTCCATGCGTGCTCGTTGGAAGTACTGTACGACGTACCCATCCTCAAGCATAAACTCAGAGCGAGGATAGCCAAAGATGTCCACCCCCCCTTTCTCGCGGAAATACTTGAGAAACGCATGGGAGACAACGTGCCCCGTTTCGCTGAAGTAGTGGTGGACGTCATTGTTGAAAGCAGGGATCTGTTCCGGGGGGACCGGAGGAAAGTGATAGCCAAGTTTACCAATCAGTTCGTCAGCCAGTAGCCCTAGTTGCACTTTGTAGGGGTCCGGGTTGTTCGGGCGCCACTCCATCCGGGCGCGCTGGAAGTACTGCACTCGTAACCTAAGTGCAGAATCCTCGAATGCCTCCGTGAGAGGGAAACCGAAGATCTCGCTCGCCCCCCGTGCGTCATAGAACTCGAGGAATTCATCACATACGTAGTGACCTGTCTGGACGAAATAGCGACAGTTCCCGGTCGGGGTTTGTGCATACGTGGCAGGCACGCTGCCAAGAAGCACGACGACCAGCACCGCGACTACTATCGGAAGAAACCGCACACGTGTCATTGCCCAGCTCCCCGCCCTGAAGATTTTGATGCCTACGTGACCGTGACCAAGAAAGGCCCACACTTATTTTACCCCACGTTCATCAGATAGGCAATAGTATAATAGTACTAATTCAGTAGTATAATAGTACTAATGACTCTACTGAAAAAACCAAAAGCTTCAACGCAGAGGCGCAGAGACGCAAAGAAATTTAAATGGTAGATCAAGATTAGTTCAGTCAAAGGCATCGATTCTCAAAAATATTAAAGCATCATTCAAGAATCTCTGCGCCTTTG
>JAUWOI010000019.1 GCA_030612185.1 Anaerolineae bacterium | reverse complement strand
GCCCATCGGCATGTGGATCCCGCGGACTTTCTCAAGTGGCAGGCCAAGTGCGGCGGCGATTTCCTCTTGATCGTGGATCGCGCTCTGGCTGCCCACGTGTACTGTTCCGCCCCCCCCCCCCCCCCCCCCCCCCGGCGGGGGGGGGGGGGGCCGTAACAGTACACGTGGGCAGCCAGAGCGCGATCCACGATCAAGAGGAAATCGCCGCCGCACTTGGCCTGCCACTTGAGAAAGTCCGCGTGATCCACATGCCGATGGGCGGGGGGTTTGGGGGGAAAGAGGACATCAGCGTTCAGATCATCGCTGCGTTGGGCGCGGTGAAGACAGGTCGCCCGGTAAAATTCGTCTGGACGCGGCGAGAATCTCTCCTTGCTTCAGGCAAGCGGCACGCGGAACATCTGCGCTACCGCACCGGCGCTACCCGCGACGGGAGGCTGGTCGCCGCAGAGGTGGAGATCTACGGCGACGGCGGCGCGTACGCCTCCGCCACCGACGCAGTGCTTTTCCGTTCCGCGACCTTTTCGTGTGGCCCCTACAATGTCCCCAACGTTAAGGTGGACGTGTACGGCGCTTTCACCAATAATCCACACGGCACCGCCTTTCGCGGTTTTGGCAATCCCCAGGCAACCTTCGCCGCCGAGATGCAGATGGACCGGCTGGCCGAGGCGCTGGGAATGGACCCGGTGGAGTTCCGGCTCAAGAACATCCTCGACGTGGGGGACGTGACTATCACCGGGCACGTGCTCCAGCATAGCGTCGGCGCTCGGCCCACGCTGGAGGCGGTGCGCGAGGCGCTGGCCGAATCTGGGATACCCGCGCCGCCGCCCGGCAAGCGGGTCGGGGTCGGGTTCGCCGCGTCCTACAAGAACGTTGGGCTGGGATCGGGGATGGAGGATGGAGCGGGCGCTCACCTGATCCTGCAATCCGATGGCAGCATCCTGCTGCGCGAGGGGGCTATGGACATGGGACAAGGTTCGGACACCGTGATGGTACAGATCGCGGCGCAGACCCTGGGGGTGCCCTTCAGCCGTTTCCACCTGCACGTGGGGGATACCGCCGAGGACCCCTCTGGCTGGATGACCACTGCTTCCCGCCAGACTTTTGTGACCGGCAACGCGGTCTACCAGGCCGCGCTGGAACTGCGGGCCGATCTGTGCGCTGCCGTAGCGGAGGAACTGGACGTATCTGCCGACGAAGTGGAGTTGACCAACGGGGTCTTCCGCCTGGTTGATGGAGGTGAACCGCTCAGTACCCTGGATGAACTGGCAGCCAAAGCCGCGGCTGAGGGCAAGACCTTCGAGCGCGAATACGCCTACGTTGCGCCTCAAACTTACCCCGTGCCAGAGCACATCACCCCCGATCCCGTGCCGGGGCAGAATCCAGACGAGACCCGACTGCACTTCGCCTACTCGTTCGCCGCGCAGGCCGCCATCGTGGCCGTGGACGAGGAGACCAACGCGGTTGAGGTGTTGAAAGTCATCTCCGCCTCTGACGTGGGAGAGCCGATCAATCCCCAGGGTGTCAAGGGCCAGATTGAGGGTGGCATCGTGATGGGGCTGGGATATGGTCTGAGCGAGGAATTCCGCCTGGAGGCCGGCCGTCCCATAACCGACCGCTACGCCAAACTCGGCCTGCCGGGGGTCGCCGATATGCCGGAGATGATCGCCATCAGCGTATCGGACGCGCACCCCGCGGGCCCCTACGGCGCAAAGGGCATGGGCGAGTTACCGATGTCCCCCACAGCCGCCGCTATTGCCAACGCGATCTACGACGCCGTGGGCGCGCGAGTATATAGCCTCCCCATCACCCCGGAAAAGATTGCCGCAGCACGCAAGAAATAGACTTGCCCGTTTGCACACTTGCACACTTGCACACCTGCAAACTTTCTGAGGAGGAACCTATGCAACCGAGCGACGTAAATCTGACGGTGGACTTCCTCGGCCACACGCTGTGCAACCCGCTGGCGCTGACCGAGGGGCCTCTGACCGGCAGTGCGGAGCGTATCCGCCGCGCTGCCGAACACAGCATCGGCATCGTGTTCACCAAAGGCATCCGCCCCCAGCCGGCTACCTCTCCCAACCCCTTCATCGCCAAAACCGGGCGCAGCAGTCTGATGAACGCCGATTGGTCGGACATCGGCTTTGAGCAATGGCTGGAGGAGATCGAAGCGCTGCGCGAGCGGGACTTTGTGTTGGTGACCAGCATCGCCAAGAACTACGTCACGCCCCAGGTAGCCGCTGACATGGCCGAGGAGATCGCCAAACGTGGCCCCGACGCCATCTCCCTGGTGGATTACGACCCCGACGACCTGATCCGCGCCGTGAAACTGGCCCGTCCCCGGGTCAATCTCCCTCTGATGGTGAAACTGTGCCCCTTCATGCCTCGGCTGGAGGAGGTGCTCAAAGAACTGGTGGCGGCCGGGATAGACGCGGTGGCGGCGATGGATTCCATCGGCCCGGTGCTCGTGGTGGATGTGGAGACCGGGTTGCCCAGCATGGGTAGCGAGGATGGGAGCGGTTATCTTTCGGGCGAGGCCATCAAGCCGGTTCTGGTCAAATACGTGTACGAAATCTCCCGCTTTGTGGACCTGCCGGTGGTTGGGGTGGGCGGGGTGAACAAGGCCGAGGATGTAGTCGAGGTGACGATGGTCGGCGGGACGGTCGTGGGGATGGTGGCCGCCCCGCTGCTGCGCGGTCTGCAAGTCTTCGACCGGGTTGAGGACCAACTGCGCAAGCACCTGGCCGGCCGGGGTCTTGCGGACATCAGCGCGCTACGTGGCCTCACCCACCGCAGGGTGGCGCAAGCGGAGATGTGTTACGACGCCCGGGCCGTGATTGACCCGGAGAAGTGCACGAACTGCGGCCTGTGCGCGCGGGTCTGCTTCAAGCAGTCGCCAATCGAAGAAAATGGCAGTACCCGCATCCGTGCCGCCCGCTGCGTCGGCTGCGGCCTATGCGCAAGCGTCTGCCCCCAAAGCGCCATCGCCCTGTAACTTGCCAACTTGCCAACTTGCATACTTGCACACTTGCACACTTGAACCATGGACATAGTCATCAAAGGCGGCACGCTGGTGCTGGGAGAGGGCGTCTTCCCGGCCGACGTCGGGATCGTCGGCGAGAAGGTCGCTGCCGTCGGCCAATCGCTCGACGGCGAGCGGGTGATAGACGCCACCGGCTGCCTGGTGCTGCCGGGCGGGATTGACGCCCACACTCACCTGGCCCTGTCTCTGGGGCCGGACCTGGCCGTGAGCGACGACTTTGAATCCGGCACCATCGCCGCCGCCTGCGGGGGCACGACAACCGTCATCAACTACGCCGAGCAGTGTGGTTACGCCAACTTGTTGGAGGCACTCGACGCATGGCATGCCAAGGCGGCAGGCCATGCCGTCATTGACTATGGTTTCCACATGCTCATCGCCGACCCGCGCCCGGACGTGATCGAGGAGATGGCGGCCGTCGTCGAACGGGGCGTCACCAGTTTTAAGGCTCTGCTGGCGTATAAGGACATCGTCATGCTGGACGACGCGCAGTTGTTCCGTCTGCTCGAGCGCGCCAGAGACCTGGGCGCATTGGTCAACGTGCACGCCGAGAATGGGCACTTGATGGATGAATTGGTCGCTGCCTGCCGGGCGGCTGGGCAGACCGCGCCGCGTTACCACGCACTCACGCGGCCAGAGGTGGCCGAGGCCGAGGCGACGGAGCGAGCGTTGGCGCTGGCCGAAGCGGCCTCTGCGCCCATCTACATCGTGCACATGACTTGCGCGCGGGCGGTGGATGTTTTGTGGCGTGCCCAGGCCCGCGGCCAGGTGGCCTTCGGCGAGACCTGTCCCCAGTACCTCCTGCTCGACGAGCGGGTCTACGAGAGCGAGGATTTCGACACTGCCGCCGGATATGTACTCTCCCCACCGCTGAGGGAGCGGAGCAATCAGGATGCGCTTTGGACGGCGCTGGCTGCGGGCACGATCCAGACTGTCGGTACCGATCATTGCCCATTCACGCGGGAGCAGAAAGCGCGCGGGCGGGATGATTTCACGCTCATTCCCAACGGATTACCGGGGATTGAGACGCGGGTGGGGTTGCTTTACCACTACGGTGTGGGTCGGGGCCGCCTGTCCCTGTCTGATTGGGTGCGCTTGACGGCCACCAATCCGGCGCGTCTCTTCGGCCTTTACCCGCGCAAGGGCACCCTGGTTCCCGGCAGCGACGGAGACGTGGTCATCTTCGACCCGGAGAAGTGCAAAACCCTGGACGCCGCATCTCTGCACATGCGCACCGACATCTCGCCGTATTCCGGTTGGGAGGTGCGGGGCTGGCCGCGCCACGTGTTACAGCGGGGGCGTTTTGTCATCGAGGAGGGAGCCTTTGTTGGCCGGCCTGGCGCGGGGAAATTTGTCCCCCGCCGGCGTTTCGCATTTAGGGTAAAACGTAACTTGACAATGTCAGATTGGCCTTAAATCGCTCCAAGCCCCCGTCTCGGGGGCATCCCATGGGTGAGTTCCCTTGCAGACCCGCCCCCGGGGACGGTGGCTGAGAGCGTTGGGAGAACACGGATTAACGGGATTGGCGGATTATGCCAACGCTTGTGCTCTCGCTCCAAGTCCCCGTCTCGGGGGTGTCTCATGGGGGAGTCCCCTTGCAGACCTTTGCAATGATGTCATTGCGAGCGTAGCGAAGCACCGCCACGAGTACTCGCGGTGGCAATCTCCCGCCAGCAAGTTGGGGATTGCTTCGTCACTTCGTTCCTCGCAATGACAGGGTGAGTAGTTTCCTTAAATCACCAAATCTCAAATCCCCTCATAGTCAGGAGGTCATAATGAACAAACCAACAGTAGGATTTATCGGACTAGGCATCATGGGAAAACCCATGGCCCTCAACGTGTTGAAAGCGGGCTTCCCGCTGGTCGTACACAACCGCAGCCACGGACCGGTGGAAGAGTTGGTCGCGGCCGGGGCGGAGGATGGCGGCTCGCCAAAGGGCGTGGCCCAGCAGGCAGAGATCATTCTGCTGTGCTTGCCCGATTCCCCGGACGTGCAGCAGGTGGTGGAAGGTCCCAACGGTGTCTTCGAAGGGGTCAGCCGGGGCAAGGTCATCGTGGATATGAGCACCATCTCGCCGGTAGTGGCGCGAGCCCTGGCGGCCAAGGCGGAGCAGTTGGGGGTCGAGATGCTGGATGCGCCGGTCTCCGGTGGGGACGTCGGCGCTCGGCAGGGCACACTCTCCATCATGGTCGGTGGCAAGCCGGAGGTGTTCAATCGCGTGTTGCCGGTGTTCCAGGCGCTGGGGAAGAACATCGTCCGGGTTGGGGACGCGGGCGCGGGCCAGGTGACCAAGGCGTGCAATCAGATCGTGGTCGCGTTGACCATCGAGGCCATCAGTGAGGCGCTGGTACTGGCGACGAAGGCGGGCGTGGACCCGGCCCGGGTGCGAGAGGCGCTCCTGGGCGGCTTTGCCCAAAGCCGGATTCTGGATGTGCATGGCCAGCGCTTCCTGGACCGCAACTTCCAACCGGGCTTCAAGGCTCGTCTACATCACAAGGATCTAAAGATTGCCCTGGAGACGGGGCGGACGTACGGCGTGCCACTGCCCGCCACCGGCCTGGTGCACGAGTTCTATGGAGCGCTGGTGGCGACCGGCAAGGCTGAACTCGACCATTCGGCTTTGGTCACGTTGATCGAGGAACTGTCTGGGGTAGAGGTGGACGTTAGATAGGGGTCTGGGGTTGCTCGCGATTAGCGGAGGTGTGATTTCCCCAGCGTGATCTGACGCTGTAACGCCCGGCGTTCCCCGTTGGAACGGTTGATCGCACGCCACATCCGCGCCTCAGCGCGGGCTGCCAGGACGCTGAGTGACACAATGCCGCTGAGCACGACGACGCCAAACAGGATATCATAGACTGTCAGCGAGTTGGGGGTGCACCACATATACTCAGCCATTGTACCCTCCCGACTACAGTTCTCTTCCACTGCTATTATACCACATTGGTAACTGCCGGCCATCTACAAATGGGACACGGATCAACACGGATCGCACGGATGTACACAGATAAAGATAAAAAAATCCGTGAGAATCCGTCTCATCTGTGTGTATCCGTGTTCTATTTATGCCTGTTTTGGTAAGAGCGTAGTTACTCGCGCTGCTTGTTAGCGTTCAAACGTATTACGCAACCCGCTGCCGTAGCATGCCAAATGAAAGGAATCCAATATGAATCACGTTACTGAAGAGCGTATTGCCCAACGCCACGAGGAACTGGCCCAGCACTTCGACCACTGGGAAAAGACCAAGGACCTGATAGATCAACTCATTGATCTGATTCTCAACTACCGCCAGAGCGGGCACCCAGGAGGGTCACGCTCCAAGGTGCACGCCCTGGTCGTCACGCTGCTCAGCGGTTGTATGCGTTGGGACATCCGCCATCCCGAAAAACGGTTTGGCGACCGGTTTATCCTGGGCGCGGGCCATACGATTCCGCTCGTCTACTGCACGCTGGCCGTGTTCAACGAGGCGCTGCGCGTCAAGCACCAGCAGACCGGTGACGAGCGTTACGCCATCCCCCACCCCGAAGAACGGGCCTTGTACTGGGAGGACCTGCTGGACTTCCGGCGTCGTGGCGGATTGTCGGGGCACGCCGAGATGGAGGGCAAGACGCTGTTCCTCAAGTTTAACACCGGGCCATCGGGGCATGGCAGCCCGGCGGCGGCGGGCGTGGCACTGGCGCTCAAGCGGGCCGGTGCTGAGGGCGTGAAGGTGTTCATCTTCGAGGGTGAGGCGGGCCTGACACCCGGCGGCACTCACGAGACGCTGAACTCGGCCTGGGGATTGGGGCTGGACAACCTGTACTACGTGGTGGATTGGAACGACTTTGGCATTGACGATCATCCCGTTAGCAGCGCTGTCTATGGCACACCCACCGACTGGTTTGGGTCGCACGGATGGCGCGTGTTCAACGCACAGTCTGGCAGTGAGTGGGGCCCGATGGCGCGGGCTATTCTGTCCATGGTGCTGGGGGACAATCCCGATCGCGTGCCCAGCGTAGCCTGGGTCAAGACGCGCAAGGGGCGTGAATACCTGAAGTACGATAACCTGTCGCACGGTTCACCGCACAAAATCAATTCTGAGTTGTTCTGGGAAACCAAACGTCCGTTCGCCGAGAAGTATGGTGTAACGTTCGCCAATTTTGGTGGTACTGCGCCTGACAGTCCCGCCGAACAGCGAGCCGAGTTCGAGGCTAATTTGAGGGCCGTGATAGACGTGCTCCATCGAGACCAGGCGCTGGTAGACTACCTGGCCGATACGTTGGTGGCGCTGGGCGATAGCGTGCCCGAGGAGATACCCGCGTTCCAACTGGGTGGGCGCGGTGCTCCCTATCAGGACGAGCGGTTGTACGACTATCGCAATTACCCGGCCGAACTGTACGTCAAACCCGGTACGTCCGTCGCCAATCGAGCGGCGCTCGCCAAGTGGGGTGGGTGGGTCAATGCGTTCGGCGCACAGGAGTATGGCCGGCCGCTGGTTCTGGCCTGTTCGGCCGATCTGGCTGGTTCGACGAATGTCAGCGGCTTTGCCCAGGGCTATGGCGATTTTCCCGGGTACGGCTGGTACGAACGGTACGGCACTCCAGAAGGGGTGCTGCTGCCCCAGGAGATCACCGAGTTCGCCAACGCTGGCATTATGGTAGGCATGGCCACAGTCAATTTTGCGCCTGATCCAGAGGAGGTATTCGATGGTTTCTGGGGCGCGTGCTCGACGTACGGATCGTTTTCCTATCTCAAGTACGGGATGTTTCGCCTGTTCAGCCAACTGGCGCAGGATTGCGATTGGAAAGTGGGCAAGGTGATCTGGATAGCGGGCCATTCCGGGCCAGAGACGGCCGACGACAGTCGCACGCACTTTGGCATCTTCTCGCCTGGCGTGACACAACTTTTCCCCGAAGGGTCTATCATCAACCTGCATCCGTGGGAGCACAACGAAGTGCCGGTGCTCCTGGGCGCGGGGCTGAGGCAAGCCGCGCCGATTGTTGCCCTGCATCTGACCCGCCCGGCGATCAAGATCCCGGACCGTGACAAGTTGGGCCTGCCGTCGCACTTCGAGGCGGCGCGCGGCGCGTACGTCGTGCGTGATTTTAGCACACAGCATCCCGACCAGCCACGCGGCGGCGTGCTGATCGTGCAGGGGACCAGCGCCATGGTCAGCGTCGTTCATATCCTGCCGGAATTGGAGAAGCGGGGCCTCAACGTGAAGATTGTCTGTGCGACCAGCCCACAACTGTTCGCGCTTCAGCCAGAAGAGTATCGCCGGCGAGTGCTTTCGCCCGGCGACCGTGCCGATTCGACCGTTATCACCACACAAGCACGCTGGCTGATGCACGATTGGCTGTTCAACAAGGTGGCCGAGGAGTACGCTTTGTCGGCCGATTGGGACAATCGCTGGCGCACCGGTGGCACGCTGGACGACGTACTCGACGAAGCCCACCTATCACCGCGTTGGGTGTTGGAGGGCATTGAGCGTTTCGTGCGGGATCGAGAGACCCGCCTGGCTGTCTGCGTCCATCTCCAACGAACCTGATGGTACCGTGGCAGAAATTTACTGGTCACTGTAGCCAGTCACACGTACTGGAGTTGTCATATCTTCCCACCAACTGCGCCATTTCGGCTGCAGCGCGCAACTCGCGTGCGAACTGGCGAATCTGCTCAATAGAAGGCTCGAAAAGAATGCCAGGGCCAGAGCGTGCCACCTTTTCTTCGCCAGCGCCAATGCCTACTTCGACACACACGGCCATCTGGTAATAGCAGTTGTCCTCAGTGGAATCATCTCCCAAGTCAGGATCAATTTCATAGCGCCAGATATCAATGATCAACTCGGGGCTTTCAGGTGGAAAACCGCACTCTTGAATCTCACCACGCGCCAGGCGCTCGATATAGTTCGGCCAGTCGCGCAGCGAGGCATACTGCACCATCACATCCTGCGCGTAGATTTCTCGTTCGCCTACCCAGAATGAGACACGGAGCCAAACCATATGCTTTCCAGAACCGAACGTGACCACTGGTCCCCGCACAACCGGTCCAGGTCCATCTCCACTCCGCAAAACATCCAGCCTGGCAGTCAGCCGTGCTGCGCCGGTGCGGTGATTCGTAATTTCGGCCATCAAGATCCTTTCGGATTCAACAATAGCAAACGTCAGGCGTCATTGGCTCTTGACTATGCGCCACCCGTGGATCGGCGGGCGGCGGGTCGAGCAGGGTCTGGTACGGTTCGCCAGTCTCCATCGCGCGCTGCATCGCGTCGTAGATTTCCAGGATGACGCGCTTGGTGCGGTACTCGCCGTGGATGGCCTCGTCCTTGCGCTTGACGATGGGGAAGGTCTCCATGATATAGTCCACGTCGTCGCGAGCGATGGAGTAGAGGTGGAAGTAGGCGGCGTCTAACTCGCAGCGCAGGAGAAAGCGCCGCTCCTCGTCCCAGCGGAAGGGCGGGCCGTCGTAGCCGCAGTCCTGGGCGAAGGGCTGCAGATTCCAGGCGGTGTAGGTGAGTTCGAGCACGCGAGGAACGATAAAGGACAGCCGTTCGGGCGCGTAGCAGTCGGGTGGGAGGACAGGGAGTTGCTTGACAATAAAGAAGTTAAGCGACGTACCACCCATTTTCTGACGCAAGACGAAGTCAAAGACAAACGCCGTCAAGTTGGCTAGAAATGCTGTTACCTCAGCAACAGTCGCCTCAGCAAGTAGGAACGCCGGCGCCTTGTTGCTTAGCGCCGTCCAGGGTAAGACTGTAAAGACTCCTGTGCGTTCATTCGTCGTATTGCTGATGTCTCTGAAGGCTATCAACCATTGGGGCTCAGGAGGCAAACGCTCAACCACTTCGTCCTGCCGCACCCAATACCAGGGATGCGCAACGAAAGAAGGGTCAAAGTGCTGATCCAATGTTGGGTTCGGCAAATGAACGTCCGTGCGACTTTGCACTCCCTCATATGTCCCAAAGCGGTGATCAAAATGCCAGAACATTTTAGCTTCGTATAGAGGCAGGTAAGCATCACCGCCTTCTCGCACAAAGCGATTACACTGCAGTGCGTAGCCTTGAGACTCCATTTCGTCCCTGGTATGGAATAAGCCAGAGTCATTGGTCATGTGGAACATGCTGAGGAAACGCACACTCCATGGGTTCTCTCCTACCGTTTCGTTCACCAATACCGGCACATCCTGATAAACCTGGCGCGTCAGTTGCGCGTCCTTCCGACCACGGAAAATCGGGCAAGTTCTAGTATTAGGATTGATTCGCTGCAAGTCCTCGCTGGACAGGGCAAAATGGCTCTCTGGGTCACGCAACTGGTCAGGATGCGAGAGGAAGAAGGCAAAATCTGCCATCTCGGCCCCTGCTTCCGGGCCGGTCAGTGTTAGTAGGCTAAACTTGTAGTTGCGATGCACGCCTGGGAACAGTCCCTCACGGTTCTCAAAGTCATAGAGATTCACCAACTCATGACCATCCACGATCGCGCCAAAGTACTCGCGGTTGTAGTAGTCAGTGGCGATGCCGGTGGGCACGACGATGCCGACACGCCCGCGCCCGCCCACGATCTGCCGCGCCAGCCCGGCAAAGACCTGGTAGGTGTTGATGTCGCCCACTGCCGAGAGAGGGTAATGCCCGCTATGGCGCAGGAAGGCGCTGGCGGCCTCGCTCTCGCGGAGCGCGTCCCGGTAGACCCGGTGTAGGTCGGGATCGGTCTGGGGTAGCGTCGCAATCTGCTTGCGCCGCGCCGCCGCCGTGCGTGCCCCGGCGATCTCGGGCGAGCGTTGGGCGAAGAACTCCTTCTCCTGTAGCTTGATGCGCTCCCAAGGCGGGTTCCCCAACACCACATCGAAGCCCCCGCTCCAGCCCGAGGCCTCGTTCTCCGGCGTCGCCCCCTTCACGGGCAGGCGGAAGACCTGGGGGAACGCCAGGTGCCAGTGAAAGAACTGATACTGCTCCCGCAGCCGCTCAATCCCCTCCACCATCCAGGGAACCACATCGAACGGGTTGCGCTCGATGCGGCGAAAGACTTCCTCGGTGATGGGGTAAGCGAATTCCTTCGTCTTCTTCCATACAAAGGCCGCGCACCAGGCATCGGCCCACAGGCGGCCGTACTTGTAATCTGACGAGCGCACCAACTCCTCGTACATCTCTTGCTTGCGATGCACGTCCTCAAGCGTGTCCTCGCCGATTCCGTCCAGGTTCAGCATACCGGCTGCCAGGTTGCCCAGCCGCTCCCAGGGCTGGAGGTCGGGTGCAAAGAGGCTGAGTTGCCCCTCGCGCTGCTGTCGGTTTTTCTTCTTGAACTCACGGCAATAGGCTTTGTCATCCCCCGTTATCGGCTTGAACGCATCATCAGGGATGCCCTGCTCCAGCAGCGCAGGTGTGGTCCCGATCAGACTGTTGCCGCACTGGATGTTGCGGTCGAGGAAGGAGAGGGGCTTGCCGGGGTCAAGCGTCTCCATCCACAGCGCCACCTTGCACAGTTCCACCGCCATCGGGTTGATGTCCACGCCGTGGATACAGTGGCGCACCACGTCACGCAGGGCGGCACGTAGTTCAGCGGGGGCGGGTTCCTCGTCGCCGGTGCGGGCGCGGGCCAGGTGGCGGGCCAGCCGGTGGGCGGCGGCGATGAGGAAATGGCCGGAACCGCAGGCGGGATCCACAACTTTGATAGAGAGGATAACCTCTTCGGGATCGTCAAACGGCTCGTCAAACGTCAAACGTGACTCGTCAAACGTCAAACGTGAAACGTCATCTTGACGCTTGACGTTTGACGTTTGACGCTTGTCTCTTGACGTTTGACGCCTGACTTGCGCCAGCCGATCTTCGATCACCGGCTCCAACGCGCTATCGAGCAGGCAGTGGATGAGCGACGACGGCGTGTAGTAACTGCCGGTGGTCTTGCGCTCGGAGCCGGCGGCGGCGTGGAGGTCAAAGGTCCCGGCGTCGGCGTTGATCTGGGGGTGGAGTTCGAGCAAGGACTCGTAGACGCTGCCCAGTTCCTCGGCGCCCAGGTTGCGGTAGTCCACCGGGCGGCGCACGCTCCGCTCGGTGGTGAAGGCCAGCGCACGGATCGCCTCCAGCAGCGAAACGTTGTCCAGTTCCGCCCCGTCCAGGTTGGGTGTGGATTTCTCGGAAAAGAGGAAACTGCCCAGCGCCGGGAGTCCCAGCGGCGGGTAGCCCTCGCGCAGCAGCCCAAAGAGCAGGCGCAGGCCCCGGTAGAGGTCGGCGTGGGGGCCGCCACGCAGCGTCTCCGCCATCGTCCGCAGGCGGGTGACGGAGTAGTATTGATTGTACAACAGAGACCCTTCGGGTTTTCCGAAACCCGAAGGGTCTGGCACCAGCAGCAAATCCCGGTCCTCGGCCACAAAGAGAAAGATCAGCCGGTAGACCAGGCGCAGCAGTTGGCGGTAATAGTCCTGCCCGCTCAGGCTGCCTTCGCGCAACTGCTCCCGCATTTCGGTGTTGGCCCGGTGAGCCAGGAAGCCACAGCCCAGCGCCACAATCGCCTCCTGGACGCCGCCGCGCAGCGCGTCCAGGGCGCGGACACCCTGCTCGGCCGCCGTCTTCGACCAGCGCTCCAGCCAACACTGTTCTGGCGTCGGTCCCTCCACACGGCTCTGGTGGCAGATCAGCTAGAGGAGTGCAAAGTCGGCATAGTGCTCGCCGGTCATCATCGCTTCCAGGTCGAACTCGACGTAGGCCGCGCGGGTCAGGCTGACGTTGTCGCGCAGCACGCGCAGCCGCAGCCCGTTGCTGATAAAGCCCCACAGGTGATCGTCAGAGCGGTTGAGGAACTCTTGCAGCAGGCTGTGGGGACTACGCTTCTCGATCCCACGCCGGTCCATCTCCTGGCGGAAGGTGGTCAGGTGGATGGGCGTGTGGCTCCAGACGTGGCTGATGGGGTAGCGTGAAACGTCAAACGTCAAACGGGGATCGTCAAACGTCAAACGTGATGCGTCATCCTGCCCCTTGACGTTTGACGCTCTGACGTTTGACGTTTGACTCGTGACGCTCGCTGAAGTCACCGGCAAGCTCCCCACGTATTGTAACCGCCCGTAGCCCAATTCCTGGAAGAGGATGAGCAGCCAGCGCTCGCGGGTGAGGGTGGTTCCGCGGTCGGCTTCGGGCAACCGGGCGCGCTGGGCGTCGAAGGCCCGCCATGCACCCAGGCAACGGTTCCAGGCGCGGTTGACGGCCTCGTTCAGCTGCTCGCCTGGAAAGAGGTGGTAGTCGTCTTCAGGCCGCAGTCCTTCCAGGTTGCGCCCCTCGGCGATACGCTGTAGCAGGTCGGCGGGCAGGATGCCGCCTTCGGTCTTAACGGTGGTGAAGGTGGTGCGGGAGATGGTTTTCATACTCGGGTTTTGCGCCTCATCAAGCCTTGCTATTGAAGGATTCGCATAAACATCTCGAACTCTGGTGCTTCTTCGACCAACCTCACGATTTGGACTTTATCCTTGTGATCCCGGTAATACTCTCCCACTGTGCCGTACTTCTGCCCATACCGCCTTCTGAAATCATCGGCCAGCCGTCTATTGCGATCCAGGACTTTGAACACGTCTCTATTGCCTTCGAGAAAGCGGAGGGGAGTATCCGTCTCCAACAAATAGAGGTACTTCTTCTTTGGGGTCCCTTCACGGACCAGTTTGAAGAAGTCTTGGAACAGGGTCTTCTTGCGGATGGCGTTGCCCTTCTCCTGCCAGCGGCCGAACTTGAACTCGGCGATGCGCCGGTCGGTTACGAGATCAAAGTCACAATTTGCGTTGCCGGCTCCCAACGAAAGACACTTGACCACTTCATCCTCTTCCAGAATGTGGGGCAACGCATAAAGAATGCCTACAGCATGGATGACGACGGCAATCTGGGCGCTGGCCTGCTTGACGGCTGCAGCGGCCAGCAGCAAGTCCAGGTTTATGCCAAAGGATTGGTTCGTAGCACCGACTTGAGCTTTACCGACTCGCGTCAGTTCAGCCTCAATGCGGCCTATCGTCCTGGTTAGTTTGCCACTCTTGAACTCATTTACCCGTGTGACCGCGTCATCAATTGCCATAGGCCGACTCCTTCCTAGAAAGTCACTGGCAGTAGCACGTAGACCCCCAACACGTCCGGCGGCAGGTGCGGCCGCACATCGTAACGCACGCCTTTGACGCGGGCAGCCGTGCGCACCCGTCGGTGAGCGTCCAGCAACTCCTTGCCGCGCGCCTTGGCTGCCTCGTTCAGCGGCTCGCGCAGTGGCCCGAAGCCCTCCACCAGCCGCCGCAAAAAGTCGCTGGCCTGCTGCGGGGCGATGTTGGCAGCAGGCTTGGCGTCCAGCAATGGTTCGACCTGTTCAGACGGGAGCCATTGGGCCGCCTGGGGTGCGCCGGTGAAGCCCAACGTCTGGCAGTCCTCCGCCAACAGTGCGATCCCTTCATCTCCGCGCCGGGTCACGATGTGGTAACGGAAACGCACCAAAAGCAGCGTCGTGCGGATCTCCACGGCGCGGGTACGGATGACGCCGCTGCGCCGGGCCACGCCCTCCAACAGCGGATCGAGGGCCGCGTCCATCACGTAGGAGGCCAGCCCCTCGACGGTGGGGTGCGTCCGAGTGAGGTACAGCGCGCCCTCGGGGGCGGGCAGTTCGAAGCAGGCGCGGAAGTTCTCCAGACCACCGGCAGCCTCACGCAAAGCCGCTTTGTTCGGCAAATGTACCTCGATGTAGTGTGCTCCGTGTTCCCCATCCACTTGACGTTTGACGCTTGACGTTTGACGCTCCGCGCGGCTCACAAAACCTCCATGTGCCACTACTACGTCCTCGACAAACCGCTGCACGTCCACGCCGGTGCCGATGGCCTCGCGTACCGCCTGCCACTCGCGGGCCACCTCGTCTACCTTGATCATCCGCTGGGCAAACAGCGTGCGGGAGCGCTTCTCGCGCTCCGTCACGTCGTCCCACTGAGCGTGCAAGTCCTCGTAGAGATCGGTGCTCACGTCGAAAAGCGTGAGTTGGCGGGCGTCGGCGGGCGCTCCCGCACTGCGCAACAACAAGCCCTGCATCAGCGCCTGGATCACGTCGCCGGTATTGGCCGGGATGGGCACAGAGATGCCCAGCGAGTTGCGGATGGTGCGATGCTTGCGCAACAGCACGTCCAGCACCATCCCGTCAATCTGGTTGTCCACGCCGTAGTAGGTGACGGTGCGCACTGTCTCGCTGGGCTGGCCGTACCGGTCCGCCCGGCCCTCCCGCTGCTCGTGGCGGGTGGGGTTCCAGGAGAGATCATAGTGGACCACGGCGTTGAAATGCTCCTGCAGGTTGATGCCCTCGCTCAGGCAGTCGGTGGCCACCAGCACCCGCCGGGGAAACTGGCCCAACTGGGCCACGCGCAGTTCCCGCTCTGCCGGGGGCAGCGTGCCGGTCACCGCCGCGACCTCGACCCTTTTGGGAAGCGCCTTGCGCAGTTCCTCCGCCACGTACTCGGCCGTGGGAATAAAGCGGCAGAACAGGATGGGGCTGTAGCCGTCTTTAAGCAACCCCTTGACCAATTTGGTGGCTTCCCGGAGCTTGGTGTCCTGCTTCGGCCCCCGTAACGCCTCAGCTCGCCGCGCCATCCTTAATAATCGCTCGCGCTGACTATTGACGTTTGACGTTTGGCTTTCAACACCTTCGTCGCTTACCTCGGCGTCAAGTGCTCCTGGTGTCACGTCTAGAATCTCTCCCGCATCCACGTCGTCGAGGTCGAGCACAGCGCGTTCGCCGATGGCGTCGGCCTCGGCGGCACTCTCGGTCTCCACGGTGACCGAGCGAGTGCGGAGCGTCGCCGCAGCGGCCGCCGGACTGCTCGCCAGGCTGCGCAGCAGCGCCAGCGCTGACCACCAGCGCACCCGCCGGTGGTGCTGGCTGCCGCTCTCGTCCTGCACCCGCTCACGGGCGTAGGCCAGGACGGTGTTGAAGAGTTTCTTGTACTCGTTGGTCAGCGTGTAGGTCGCTTCGGCCTCCTCCCGCTTTGGGAAGATGGTATCGGCATCCATATAGGTCCGCACGTCGGCCCGGCGGCGCTGTACCAGGTGGAGTGCCACCTTGCGCCGGTCTTTTTTGTGCGGTTTGCCGGTCAAATCCTCCGGCAGGTACTGGAAATCCGGGCGGATCAGGCCCAGCAGCGAACGGAAGGCCCCTTCGTCGCCGCTGTGCGGTGTCGCCGTGACCAGGATCAGGTGGCGGTCGGTGTCCTGCGAGAGCGCCTTGAGCAACTGGTGACGCAGGTGGCGCCCGCCACGGTTTTCGGCAGAAAACGCGCAGGTGTGGGCCTCGTCCACGATGACCAGTTCCGGACAGGTGCGCACGAACTCGTCCCGCCGCCGGGTGGACTTGATGTACTCGGTGGAGACGATGACAAAGGGGTAGAGGTCAAAGAGCGACTGGCCCACGGCGGTGCCGCGCTCCAGCCGCCGGACGGTGCTGGACAGCACCAGTTCTGCCTGGATGTGGAACTTGGAGGAGAACTCGGCCTGCCACTGCTCGGCCAGGTGGGGCGGGCAGAGCACGGCCATCCGCTGTACCTCGCCCCGGTCGAGCAGTTCCCGCGCGATCAGCCCAGCCTCGATGGTCTTGCCGATGCCCACGTCGTCGGCGATGAGCAACCGCACCGGGTCGAGCCGCAACGCCATCAGGAGCGGCACGAGTTGGTAGGGCCGGGGCTCCACGGCAAGCCGTGCGAACGAGCGGAACGGCCCCGCGCTGGAGCGGAAGCCCAGGCGGACGGCGTCCCGCAGCAACCGGCAGGAGTGAAAGTCTCCGGGCCGGTCGGGATCGGGGAGATCGAAGGTGGCGGATCGGACGTCGTCGCCCTCCAGCGGCAGGTAGATGCCGGCGATCTCGCGGTCGGTGCCGCCGAGAGGGCGCAGGATGAGCCAGTCGTCAGCCGACTCGGGCAGGACGACCCACTCGCGGCCGCGGGTTGTGACCAGGGAACCGGTGGAGTAGGGCATGGGTTAACTCCTGACAGGTTTCCAAAGGTGCCATTTTGAGCTAGATTCGACCTGATCAGGGGCGTATTTACGCTGAAAAGTGGCCTGTGAAACCTGTCAGGTCTGGCGAGAGGTTTATGGTCAGGTTTACGTGCCCTGGTACGCTTGCTCAATCTCCCGAATCAGGAACGGCAAGTTAGGGGAGTCGAATCTCAAGCCTGAGCGTTCGATCCGTTGCTGACGCGCATTCACGATCTCTAATACGCGCAGGACGAGACCCTGTCCGAAGTGAACTTCGCCTCTCACGACGGCAGTTACCGACCCAGTATGCACAACGACGAGCGTAGACATCTGAATGCATGCAAAAGCATCCGGCAATCCATAGATAAACGTTTCGTAATCAGCGATGGATGCCAAGGGAACGGGGTTGGTAGACATATCAGGCGGGAAGCGGCGCTGAATTCAAGGCAGTCAACACGGGTTCAACTTGTTGCTCAAGCAGTTGTTGGTATTCCGCCTCTCGAGCCTGGAGAACTTCGTACAGCCCCAGCCATTCGAACAGTTCCAATCGCTGTTCGATTTTGCCTTCTTTAACCAACTGATAAAACATACTGGATCGCAGGCGATACTTGCGCTCAAACTCGCGCAAGCGGTCTTCAATGCCCTGCATATCCAGGATCAGGAGGATTAAATCTTTGCTTCGCTTACTCATCTTTCACCTTCTCTTGACGCAGATGTTAGAACTTCTATTATACTACTGGCGGGTGAAGAAAGCAACACTGGGTCGAGCCGCTGTAAGTGGGGCGTAAAGGCGGTGGGTCGCTCGGTGGTCCGGGAGTTGGTGGGGAAGGCGCAGCGCGTCATCCCAGGGGAGGGTTGGCACGTTCACTACGTCTTCTTTGCCCGCGCCAGGTTCACCGACACCGCCCGCGCCGAGGCCGAGGCGCTGGGGGCGTTGTTGGTGGATTTGGAGGGGTTGGATGCGGATTTGAGGCAGGCATTGGAGAAGACGTAGGGCGACCAGAGGGTTTGGGTGAGTGGGGTGATCGTACCGGCCCGGCGACTGTGCCGATTCGACCGTTATCACCACACAGGCACGCTGGCTGATGCACGATTGGCTGTTCAACAAGGTGGCCGAGGAGTACGCTTTGTCGGCCGATTGGGACAATCGCTGGCGCACCGGTGGCACGCTGGACGACGTACTCGACGAAGCGCACCTGTCACCACGTTGGGTATTGGAGGGCATTGAGCGTTTCGTGCGGGATCGAGACGCCCGCCTGGCTTCGTTGAAGGAGATGGTCGGCGCCGATTGAGATGTGGGCGTGAGTTCAGATTCCAAGTCCAGAAAAAAACCGTGAAATCCGTGTTTGCCCGTGTCCGATTTTCCGATAGCGTCCCTCTCGCTTGAGTGTTGTTGGTTTGAGGGCGTCTGAATATGACATCGAATCTTGAGGATTTACCGAACTTGGCTCCACTAATTCGGTAAATCCTTTCTATTCGTTGTCATATTTGGCAAACGATCACTCACCAACGCTTTGCGGGAAGACTGCCTTGTAGAGTCTCTGGCGAGAGGTTTTTGTGCTGCAAGGCGCATTTGGCAGCGGAGATGCTCCGCCGAGGGGGTAAGCTGACGAAAGACAAGTACAGCTTGTCTTCTTGCCCATTGTTCACGCGATGACGAACTGAAATGCTTGAGTGAACAGTTGGCGCCACATTTCCACTCTGTCCAGGTCATGGAGCAGGTGCTGGGCACACCTTTCGAACATTTCGATCTGTTGGTGGATGAGAAAGAAAGCGGGCTCCCTGTCGTCCGGGCCCATCGGCGCCAGGCGCACCACCTGGTGGGGGTCGTGGCCCACGTCTCGGCACCAGGCGGAGAAGCCAAGCCAGAGGGCTGCGGCCTGGTCCAGGAGTAGCGCAAGTTTGTCATCATGGGCAGTGGCAGGAGCAACGTCAGGGCCATCGAGGGGCGGGTTGGCCTCGGCCTGTCCGGCGTTCTTCCTGGTGTTGGCGAGGGACTCGAACCGCTTGACGATGACGAGGACGTCGCGTGCAAGCAACTGCACGGCCAACATAGAGGCAGCCTGCGTCAAACTGAGTATGCGTCTCTCGTAGTTGAGGGATGCGGCCATGGGGCAGTAGTTCTCCAGGGCGTGGACTTCCGCTTCGTCGCCCCGCTCCTGGGCTGCCAGAACGAGGTTGACGCGCTCGGTGACGGTGAACTTGTCGTAGTGCTTGCGCAGTTTACGGGTAGTCGTCATTCGTAATCCTCCCTTGACTCGAGGGTGCGCTCCAGGGCGATCACTCGCTGCTCCAGAGCGGCCATGTCTAAGGCTTTGATAAAGAGGCCGGACAGGTAGCCGATGGTCCTGGCTCGCTGCAGGCTGTTCTCCAGGTTGAGGGTATCGTTGATGGTCTGCCTGAGCAGGGTGGCGACGTCGGTCATGGTGTCGAGTTCGACGGGTTCAGCCTGGCCGACGGGGCCGATGTGACGGCCGTGACGGGCAAGCCCGCCTTTGCTGCGGGCCGCAAGTCGCCGCGCGGCCTGGGCCGGGTCGTGATGGAAGCAGTAGTCGGAGCCGTCAAGGGCGTAGGCCTGGCAAGG
>JAUWOI010000338.1 GCA_030612185.1 Anaerolineae bacterium | reverse complement strand
AGCGCGAGCCGGGGCAGGATACCCGACAACACCTTGCTCAGTGCCATCAGGAACGGGGAGACGCCAACCTGGGCCAGCACCGGCCCAGAAGCGATCACGCCAGCCAGCCCCTCCGGGTGATGCAGCACGTACTCCAGGACGATCAACCCGCCCATGCTGTGTCCCAGCAGGAAGACGGGCCGGCCCGCTTCCTGCTCGTGCACGAGTTCCAGAAACGACTTCACGTCCCCGCGAAACTCGGCCCACTCATTGAGGTAGCCACGCGGGCCGGGCGAGCGACCGTGCCCCCGCAGGTCGAAGGCGTAGACGGCGTACCCTTTGGGCACGAACCAGCCCACCACGTTGCCGTAGCGCCCGCTGTGTTCGCCGAAGCCGTGGACGACGGCCAGTGCTGCCTTTGGCTCTCCTTCCGGTCGCCAGCACTGGTAGTAGAGTTCCAACCCTCCGAAACCACTAAACGTACTCTCACTATGTTTCATCTCTTCCACTCCTTCCTTTACGTTTTACGTTTCACGCTTCAGATTATAGCACACCTATCGCCAGCAGGGAACTGGTGGCGGTAGCGGCAGTGAGTGACCCGCCTTGACGAACGGGCCGTTTCGGTCTACAATGCCCCCACGACGGGAGGTGAACTTGTGCGTATCGTCATCGGCGCTGACCACGGTGGCTACGAATTGAAACAGCACATTGCTGAGTTCCTCATTGCTCAGAGTCACCAGGTGCAAGACTTCGGCACGCACAGCCCGAAGACGGTGGACTATCCCGATTTCGCCGCGCCGCTGGCGCGCGCCGTGGCAGCCGGAGAATTCGAGCGCGGCATTCTCATCTGCGGCACGGGAATCGGCATGAGCATCGCTGCTAACAAGATACACAACGCCCGCGCTGCCGCGTGTACCAACTGCTACACGGCCCGTATGAGCCGCCAGGACAACGACGCCAACATCCTGTGCCTGGGCGGGCGGGTACTCGGGATCGGTCTGGCGTTGAACATCGTGCAAGTTTTCCTCAGCAGCGAGTTCGCCGGCGGCCGCCACGCGCGGCGCGTCGGCAAGATCAGTGCGTTGGAGGAGAAGGAGAAGGAATCACGATGATGCAGGAAGCAGAAATCAAGTAGATGCTGATCGGGATTGACGCCAGTCGCGCCGTCAGCACCCGCCCGACTGGCACCGAGATTTACTCCCAGCGCCTCATTGAGGCGCTGCTGGCGCTCGACAGCCCGCATCGCTTCCGCCTTTACCTCCGCAGCACACCCCCGGCTGGCGCCTTCCCCGGTGCCGACCTCCGCGTCATCCCCTTTCCTCGCCTGTGGACACATCTGCGTCTCTCCTGGGAGATGACACGCCGCCCGCCAGATGCGCTCTTCGTCCCAGCCCACGTCCTGCCCCTTGCCCATCCCCGTGCCAGCCTGGTCACCGTCCACGACTTGGGCTATCTCCACTTCCCGGAGACCCATCCTTGGCAACAGCGGCTGTACCTCGACCTCTCCACCCGCTGGAACGCGCGCACCGCCGCGCACCTCCTGGCCGACTCACAAGCCACCAAGGCCGACCTGGTGACCCGCTACAACACCCCGCCGGAGAAGATCACCGTCGTTTACCCCGGTCGCGACGAGACACTCGCCCCTGTGCACAATCCCGCCACGATTGAGGCAGTCAAAGCACGCTACGGCATCACCGGCGACTATTTTCTCTACCTGGGCACCCTCCAGCCACGCAAGAATCTCTCGCGCCTCATCACCGCCTTCGCCACCCTCGAACCAGGAACCGTCCTGGTCCTGGCCGGCAAGCGCGGCTGGTTCTACAAAGACCTCTTGGCACAGGTGCGCCGTCTAGGTCTGGAGGGGCCTGCCCTGAGCAGCGTCGAAGGGCCTGCCCTGAGCAGCGTCGAAGGGCGCGTACTCTTCCCCGGCTACATCCCCGACGAGGACAAGGCTGCCCTGCTGAGCGGGGCACTGGCCTTCGCGTTCCCCTCGTTATATGAGGGGTTCGGCCTACCGGTGCTGGAGGCCCAGGCATGCGGCTGTCCGGTCATCACCAGCACCACCTCAAGCCTACCTGAGGTGACCGGGGACGCGGCGCTGCTGGTGGACCCCGGCGACACCGCTGCTATCACAGCACGGATGCAGCAGATCGCCAGCGATCCTGCCCTGCGGGAGACTCTGACAGAGCGCGGCTTCACCAACGTGCGCCGTTTCTCCTGGGCCGCTTGTGCTCAATCCGTCCTGAGTGTAATTGAGCAATTTGTGGTATAATTCGCCCGGCTTATGAAAGAAAACCTCCACTCCACTCCTTCCCGCCCGGTCTCCGGCGGCTTGATCCGGTTTCAGGGCCGTTTGACCGACCTGATCACCTGGCTGGGTCCGGCCTGGGCGAGTTTGTGCGGCATCGTCGCCTCGGGCAACTTCGGCCGGCAGGACGAAGACTGGCTGCGGCTGGCCTTACTGATCCTGCTGGTAGACGGAGGATGGGGCACGTTGTGGGCGGCGCTGGGAAGCACCAACTGGGCCACACCGCTACACCGCTGGCGCAACTGGCGCTCCGGTGATCCCGTCGCTCCGCTTCCATACACCTTGCCCTGCTCTCCCGGTGACCGGGCCTCCCGCTGGTTGGGGCAACTGCGCGCCTGGTGGCGTGACGTCCTCTGGCCCACCTGCGGCCCGGCGCTCTCGGCGATAGCCGTAGCCTTGCCTGTAACAGCAGTGCTGGGGGCGCTGTTGGGACCGGAGTTATTGCTGCTGAGCGCGGGCGCCTGCGCCATAATGCAACTGGGCCTGGTCTGGGAGGGCGGTCAGGGCTCCATTGCGCCGGGATGGGGTGCCGTCGTCACTGTGACGCTGCCCTGGCTGGCAGGGCACGTCGCCTTTGGAGAACTGACGCTGCGTTCGGCCGGGCTGGCGCTGGCCTTCGCCCTGGCCTGGGGCGCTGCCTGGCGGGCTGATCAGCCCTGGAAACGCACGCTGGGGATCGGCGCCCAACTCCTGGCAGCGGTGCTCCTCGTTGTGCTGCACCACCCTCTGGCAGCGGGAGTCCTGTTGCTGCTCCTGGCCCCGCAACTGATACTCCTCCCCTGGCTGCGTCGTGGTCAGCCTGTTTCCTGGTACGTGCGCCACACCCAGCCCTGGCTGATGGCGGCTATGCTGGTCGCTGCCTGGGCACTGTGAGCGATGGGTTGGATCGCACTGGCGCTGGGCCTAGTACTGCTGGGACTGTTGCTCTACTGGCAACTGGTCATCGCCGAGGGTACCTACCTGGGGCCGCGTCTCGTGACGCTGCTGTACGACTGGTCGGCGCGGGCCTACGAGCGCATCAAACAATTCGACGCCGGCGCTGAGCAATGGTTCCTGGGCTTGCCACTGGCCCGCGCACTGGAGTTGATCCCCGCCCCGATGGTGCTCGATGTGGCGACGGGCACCGGCCGGCTGCCACAGGCGCTACTGCGCCAGCCGGCCTTCGATGGACATGTCATCGGACTTGACCTCTCGCGCCGTATGCTGCGTGAAGCGGTACACAGAACAGCCCAATTCGCGGACCGCCTGACCTTCGTCTGGCAGGACGCCCGCAGTCTCCCCTTCGACAATGCCACCTTCGACGCCGTCACCTGCCTGGAGGCACTCGAGTTCACGCCCGACCCGCGGGCAGCGCTGGCGGAACTGGTGCGCGTGTTGCGTCCCGGCGGTGTGCTGCTGGTGACCAACCGTGTCGGACCCGACGCGAAGTTCATGCCCAGGCGGGCCTTCCCCCGCGACGAATTCGATCTCCTGCTGCGCGAGTTTCCTCTCGAAGACACCAAGGTGCAGACATGGCAGGTGGACTACGACCTGGCCTGGGCAGTCAAAGCGGGCACACCACGAGGCGGAGGCATCCGACCACTGCCGGAGATTCTGCGCTGCCCCACCTGCGGCGACCGGCTGAATCGCGAGGCTGCCGCCTTCCGCTGCACCGGCTGCGCCCGCGTCTACCCGGTTGCTGACGACGGCGTGATCGAGATGGCGAAGAACGCGAAAGGGTCTTGAGTGAAACGCTGCAATTTCTGTCCCAATAAGGAGCGCTCGTTTGCCAAATAGCGGTGGAGATGGTATAATCCTGCCCACAATTAAGCGTAGAAAGCGTTGACCGGGACGAGTACCGCCTGGTGAAGGTCCAAGAGAGAGGAGACCACCGGCTGAAAGCCCCCTCGACCGGACAGGCGGGAAAACCCCCCGGGAGCGGGTCCCTCAAATCGCCGTCGTGCGAGAGTATGGAACCCCGGGACGGCCCGTTATCGCCGCAGAGTGCTACAGCATTCCGTTGTTGTCATTCCGCTGTAGAACTTGGGTGGAACCACGTGGGAGACCCCCGCGCCCCAGGGCGTGGGGGTTTTTGCATATACGTTCCGATACGCATCGCTACTATGACCGAGATGGCACAAGGAGGCACAGTGAAACAAGTCAATCTCCCCTTCGTTGCCGTTGGCGCTGTTGTCGTGCGGAACGAGCGTGTGCTCTTCGTCCGCCAGACCTACCCTCCCTTCACCAGTCAGTGGGTCGTGCCTGCTGGACTTCCCGAACCGGGCGAGACAGTGGACGAGACAATCCGCCGGGAACTCCGGGAGGAGACATCCATCGAGGCAGAAGTCATAGGCCTGGTTGGACTGACCAGCGTCGTGGCCCCACCGCCTCCCCACGTCTCGTCCCACATCTTCATCATATTCCTGTGCCGGCCAACCAGCAACGTGGAGCCGGTCGCCGACGGAGCCGAGAACGATGCTGCTGCCTACCTCTCGCTGGAGGAACTGGCCGCGCTGGAGGAGCCGGTCGAGGCCCAATCGCGTCGCATCGCCGAGCGCGTGCTGCGGGGCGAATACCAGGTCCTCCCTCCTGCCGACTTACAGAGCGGCACCATTTTCACGGAGATCGTGGCGTGGATGTGAGACAGATTCCCATTATCATTCTCGGCCTGGGCAACGTGGGACGGACGTTGCTGCACCAAATCCTCGGCACCCGCGCCGTGCTGGCCCAACGGGCCGGGCTGCGGCTCACCCCCATCGGCATGGCCGATAGCCAGGGGCTGCTGCGCGACCCCGCTGGTCTACCCGACGAGGCCCTGCATGCCGCGCTGCGAGCCAAAACAGATGGCCAACCACTGAGCACGCTTGTGGGGCAAGATGGCATCTTACCCTACATGGGCGATGTATTGCAGCCAGGCACCATCCTGGTGGACGTGACCGCATCCCCCAAGACGGAACCTACGCTGCGGGCCGCGCTGGATGCCGGGCATGACCATCCGATCGAGAGCGGCGGCATACTTTTCCTTGCACATAATCATACCGCCGCGCGGCCCGCGGAGGGTCTTGTGCGTGGTGGTGGTCACGAAATCGGCATAAGGC
>JAUWOI010000128.1 GCA_030612185.1 Anaerolineae bacterium | reverse complement strand
CATGAGCCACCCAGACATGACTGCTTTCCTGGTGGAAGCCTTTCAGTACCGCCGTCGCTACGACAACTTTGCCGTGCAGCGACGCAGGTACTCAGTTGACATTGTCGCGGTCATCGCTGCCCGCACCGGTGCTCTCCAGGCCATAGCCGCTTTGGGAGAGATGCTGGCCGATCCCACGCCCAAGATTCGCGGCGTGGCGTTGGACATCATCTATGAAGCCTACGAACGAGAGGGCCGCGAGATACCGCCTCCCTTGCTCGATTACTTCTGGCAACTGGGCCGGGACGACCGCGACCGACGTGTGCGCCAAACTGCCCTGGCCTTTCTGCAGCGCCTGGGGCATGTCAGTTACGAAGAGGCGCTGGAATACCTGGAAGGTGGATAGAACGACCCGGAGCGCGACGAACTGGCCTACATTCTGGAGATATTCGCTTATTGAGGAGGTAAGACAATGCACATGGTCCCACTTTTCGCCGTCGCCCCCGAGTTGGCAGCGCGAGAGACACGCGTGCTGCACTTGCTTGTTCCGCGAGATGGGCTACCGGTTGGTTCCTACGGTCTGCTAGAGTTCTATTGCCCCGACCCGGCCTGTGACTGCCGGCGCGTCATGCTCAACGTCGCGGAGGAGAAGCGCCCCAACCATTTCCTGGCCTCCATCAGTTACAGTTTTGATCGGGATGACGAAATGGTCGGGCCATTCCTCGATCCGATGAACCCGCAGAGTGAATACGCCGAGGATCTGCTTCAACTCGTAGAGGAGACCGCGTTGAGAGATCCACGTTACGTGGCCCGGCTGGAGCGGCATTACGTGACGGTCAAACAAGCGGCCTGTGATCCTGAACATCCGGCCTATCACAAGTTGCGGAAGGTGATGGACGACGACGTCGTGTCGTTCCCCTTGCTGCGGTCAGTACACAGGCCCCAGGGGAAATCACGGAAACAGACACGGAAGCGACGGCGCCGTAAGCAAATCAAGAAAAATAGCGAGCAAAATCACACGCCCGATATCGACAGTCTAGTCCGGCACTTGAGCCGGTCAGAGGACTGACCACACCCCGACCTGCTGGCCGACATCCTGGCCTAGGGATTTCTTGACGCCGTCGGCGATGACGATGCGTACTGGTAGACACTCCCACTGGAAACGGATGTTCGTCAGCCTGGCGAGTGTTTTGGTCGCAGCCGGCTGGTGGCTGTACAACCGCCGCCCGCGCGAACGGATCCCCAGCCAGGAAAGCCTGGATGACCCGGAAGTCGCACGAGCCTTCGGGTGGGTGGCGACGATGCCGCCTATGCGGCTGCTGCGCTGGTTCATCGCGCGCCGTGCTGTCGGGATGACCGGGTGCGGAGAGGCTGCGGACGTGGGATGTGGCCCAGGGCAGTTGGCCATTGAGTTGGCACGCCGGTCACCTGGGCTACACGTGACAGGCATTGACCTGTCGGAGGAGATGCTGGCCCAGGGCCGGGACAAGACCCGGCGTGCCGGGGTAGCGGATCGTGTCTCGTTTCGCCGGGGGGACGCGCAGCAGATCCCGTTCCCGGACGCTTCACTGGACCTCGTCGTCAGCACGTTGTCGCTGCACCACTGGAGCGATCCGGTCGCAGCGTTGGACGAAATCGGTCGCGTCCTGCGTCCCGGCGGTTCCTTCCTGATCTTCGACCTGCGCCGTGACATGGTCGCACCGGCCTGGTTGCTATTGTGGTTCGTCACTCACGTGGTTGTGCCAGCGGCGTTGCGCCGGGTGAACGAGCCGTTGGGTAGCCGTGACGCAGCCTACACGCCTCAGGAAGCGGCGCGACTGGCTGGACAGTCACACTTGAGCAACTGGCGCGTCACCCGCGGGCCGCTATGGCTGACCATTGCGGGGACAGTTGATAGGGTACCGTAAGATGAGGAGGCGAAATGACAGACACTCAAGCGCAACGTGAACTAGGCGGGGCCTCGCCGCTACTTGATGCACAGGGCAACCTCGTTCAGGTGGGCTGGGCACGCCAGCCGCTGCTGGATTGTAACCTGGAGGCTGCGCGCTTTTACGCGCTCCGTCCTTTGCAACACTTCCGCATCAAGCGCTGGGACTACTACGGCGTGACCACGCCCACGCGCTTTTGCTCCTTCACGCTGGCCGACCTGGGCTACGCCGGTCAGGTCTTCGCCTACGTGGTGGACTTTGAGACCCACAAGTACCACGAGGAGACCCTGACTCTGCCTCTGGCGCGGGGCATCCTGCTGCCGAGGAACAGCACCGAGGGCACGAGCGCCTTCGAGAATAGCAAAGCGCGCCTCATCTTTCGGGCAGAGCCGCAAGCCCGACGCGTCTCGGTGGAGTGGCCCGGGTTCGCAGGCAGGGGGCTGGCAGCCGAAATCCTGCTGCACCTTGCCCCTGAGCACGAATCCATGGTGATCGTGATCCCCATCTCCAGAAAGCGCTTCTACTACAACCGCAAGGTCAACTGTCTTCCGGCGGAAGGTTGGATCGAGTATGGGGGTGAGCGTACCGACCTGCGTCCTACTGAGAGCCTGGGCAACCTGGACTGGGGCCGTGGGGTGTGGGAGTACAAGTCCTTCTGGGTCTGGGCCAGCGGTTCGGGGTTTCTGCCGGATGGGCGGCGCGTCGGGCTGAACCTGGGCTTTGGCTTTGGCGACACCTCGGCGGCCACGGAGAACGCGCTGATCCTGGACGGGCGGATCCACAAACTCGGCCAGGTGGATTTCACCTACGATTCCGGCAACTTTATGCAACCCTGGCGCATGGTCTCCCCGGATGGGCGAGTGGACCTGCAGTTCATCCCCTTTCTAGATCGCACGGCCGCCACGAACCTGTTGGTCATCACCAGCGAAGTGCACCAGATGTTCGGTCGCTACTATGGAACGATGCACACCGCCGATGGCGAGGTGCTTCGCCTGGATGGATTGATCGGCTTTGCTGAGGAACATCATGCCCGTTGGTAGCCTGGTGTCCAATGTTGCCTGTCGCTTGCGCGCGATGACTTGCCCGCTTCCCCTGCCTGGGGTATACTCTTGTGACCGCCTGGCCTGGCAGCCAGGGTGATGACCGGCAGTGTGTAGGACGTATCCAACGACGGTCGTAGGGGGTGCTATGGGCGTTTTCCCGCCGGGCAGTGTCATCCGCAACCGATCCCGCCTCTGGCGCGTGGATGGGCAGGAAGGAGACGTCCTCGTCGCCACCTCGATTGACGGCGGCGAGGCGGAACAGACCAGGTTCTACGTCCCCTTCGAGGACATCCAGCCCGGCCGCCTGGAGCCGCCATCGCCCGAGATTGTCGGCCATCCCTCTGCCCAAGACCTCCTGCTGCGCGCCTACCGCCTCAGCCTGCTCCACGGTACAGCCCCCTTGATCAGCCTGCAGCGCAGCCGCGTCATCCCCAAGGACTACCAATTGGTGCCGGTCGTGATGGCACTGGAGATGGTCCGCGTGCGCATGCTCATCGCCGACGACGTTGGTCTGGGCAAGACCATCGAGGCGGGACTCATCATCACCGAGTTGCTGGCCCGCCAGATGGCCACCCGGTTGCTGGTCATCGTCCCTGCCAACCTGCGGGAGCAGTGGCGCGAGGCGCTGGACTACTTCTTCCACATCCCAGCCCGCATTATCTCGGCTCGCCACCGGCGGGAGATGGAGCGAGAATTGCCCGCTGGCGCCAACCCCTGGGAGCACTATCGCTTCCTGATCACCTCGGTGGACTACGCCAAGCAACCGGCGATCAAGAACCAAATCCTGGAGCAGCGCTGGGATATCGTGGTGATTGACGAGGCGCACCAGGTGGCCAAGCCGCACCAGAGCGGACCGGATCAGCGGGTGCGGATGGACCGTTGGGAACTGGCCGAGTTGCTGTCCGCCAGCAAACGGGTGCGCCACCTGCTGCTTCTGACCGCCACGCCTCACAACGGCTACACCGACTCCTTCGCCAGCCTCTTGCGGATGTTGGATGTGGGAGCCGTGACTGGGCCAGTTCATGCTCCTGTCATCACGCGCACGGCGGCCGAGCGGTACGTCTGTCAGCGGCGACGGGAGGACGTGGCGCCCTGGTTCGCGGACGATCCTCCCCCGTCGCCGACGCTCAGGGCAGGCCGCAGCCCGTTTCCCGCACGTGACCAGGAAGAGGTGATCGTTCCGCCCACGGCCTACGAGAGGGACGCCATCCGCGCCGTGGAGGACTCCGGTAACCGGGTGCTGCAGCAGGCATCTGTCGGCAGCGTGCAGGCGCGTATGCTGGCCCACTGGACGGTGATGCACCTGCACAAGCGGGCGCTCAGTTCGCCAGAGGCGCTGCGCTGCTCACTGCGCAACCGGCGCGAGCGGCTGAAACAGCGGCTGGGGCAGCGAGAAACCGGGTTTTTTCCGAAAAACCAGGTTTCTGAAGAAGCGACCATCCCACCCGAGATCGCCCGCGCCAACGTGCTGGACGAGGACACCGGTGAACGGCTGACCGACGAGGAGGCCGGTCAGCGGACCGAGCGGGTGGTCTACGGTTCGCCAGAGGAGATCCAGGCCGAACTGGGACTTTTGGGGGAAGTGCTGGAGAAGGCGAAGAAGGTCACCCCCCGCCGCGACAGCAAACTGCAGAAACTACTGGACACGGTGCTCCGCCAGCGATTGGCGGCCGACCCCAAGGTGGTGATCTTCACCCGCTACGTGGACACGATGAACTACCTGGCAGAGCAGATCGGCCGTGACAAACGGTATGCCAACACCACAGCGCTGACGATCCACGGCGGGCTGAACGAGCGGCAGCGGCGAGAGATCTTTCTAGAGTTCGAGCGGGCCAAAGTCGGTGTCCTCGTCGCCACCGACGCCATCTCCGAGGGGATCAACCTGCAGCACGCCGCCGCCCAGGTGATCCACTACGAGTTGCCCTGGAACCCCAACCGGTTGGAGCAGCGCAACGGGCGGGTGGACCGCTTCGGGCAGCGCAAGCCGGTGGTCTACGTGCGCACGATGGTGATGGACGAGACGTTGGATGCCACCATCCTAAAGGTACTGGTGGAGAAGGCGGCGCAGATCCGGCAAGACTATGGCTTCTCCCCGCCCTACTTTGGCGACGAGACCAGCATCCTGGACCTGCTGGAGCAGCACGAGGTGACGCTAGGCCCCAAGCAGTTGAGTTTCGAGGACTGGCGCGCTGGTGTGGATAAAACAACCACAGAGCCCGCGGAGGATCCCTTCGCGGAGGAGACGCTGGAGCGGATCAAAGGAGATTCCTTCTACGGACAGACGCACATCAGTCTGCCGGAGATCGAGCGACGGCTGGAGGAGACGGCGGCGACGGTGGGCTCGCCGGAGCAGATTCAGAGATTCTTGTTCAGCGGATTGAACCGCTTCGGCTGCAGCGTGGCTGAAAACGCCGATGGTTCCTGGCGCATCCTCGTCACCAACCCGGCCTTGCAGACGGCCTCGATGGGAGAGGTGATCGAGCGGGCAACCTTCGACCCCGAGTGGGCGCTGGACGACCCGGACGTGACGCTCCTGGACGTGGGCCACCCGCTGGTGCGGCGATTGGTCGAGGAGGTTAAGCAGAACGCTTTCCGCGAGGTGGAGCACTACGGGCGGACGGCCTACGCCGTCACACCGGACGTAGACGAAGTGACGGCACTGTTCCACCTACTGGCCCGCTACGTGGTGAACACGGAGCCGACCTCGATCGTGGAAGAGTTGCTGCCGGTGGCAGTGCCGGTCTACAGCGGCCAGCCGTTAGCCATCAGCGGTCAGCAGGTCACGCGCCTGTTGAACCTGCAACCCAGTTCCGAGACTCGCACGGAAGGGGAAGTGCGAGAGTCATTGGCCGATGCTCTGGCAATTGAGGGGCTGGAGACCGTGCTGGAGGATGCGGTAGAGGCGCGACGGCGGGAGTTGGTGGCCGAGCGGCGCAGTATGCGGCAACAGATGGGACAGCGGGAAGACGCGCAAATCGCCGAGTGGCTGCGGGGGATTGATGATCTGTCACCGGGGAGATTCGATTTGCTCACAGTTACAGTTTACTATCCACATTGATCCTGTGAGACCAAAAACGCAGGGGCAGAAAATGCCAAAAGACAAAGAAAACGAGAAGAGCCAGCTCGAAGATGAAAATCAAGAAGGTTTGCTTACAGAGCCTGCATCCCAACAGGCTTACAGGGCTTTATCATCCATAAACAGCTATCTTTCATCACTGGGGCAGATCAGCGTCTCTACTCAAGTCGCCCAGCAAGTTGCTCAAGTCAATAGGGCCTTGGTAGACATTTCGGCTCTCGGCAAAGCGGTCTCTCGGTCAGTTAGCCGTATGGCTGACCTCGTAGAACCAGTGAATCGTATAGCCCAGATGGGAGAATTGATTCGGTCTTCCCTGACCACGTATACTCAGGTTGATCTTTCGCCGCTTGTAGAAAGGTTGCGTACAGTTGGCTCCATTCTTGATGACTACCGAGGGATCTACAATGCCTTCGCCTCCAGCTACTTAGCAACTTTCCAACAGGCACTATCCAAAATCGGCCCCGATTTCGGTTCTCTCATTGAACAACTTAGTAGAATAGAGGCTAGACTGCTTGAGCGTACCTTGCGCCGCTACTATTGGTGGCCAGTCCCTGGACTTCCTTTTGAGTTCTACGAGGGTATCCTCGACCTGGCTGAACAAGGAGAGACACGCAAAGTCAATCGCTACATCTGCGACTGGTTCCGTTGGAATCGCTATCGCCGACTGGGCCGCATGGTGAGGCGATGGGAGAGCAATGAGTACTTCCGCTGTCGTAGGCATGTCTATAACCAAGCATTGATGGCTCACAGGCGTGGTTGGTACAACTTGACTGTACCTGCGCTCATACCGCTGGTTGAGGGAGTCGCGAGAGACTACTTGCAGGGCGAGCACGGAATCACGAAACGTAGTGGGAAAATTGCGATTGAGCAATCTCTGGGCCGCAATATCCCTTCAAGTGTTTTCAGGGAAGAACTACAACAGGCTTTGATTCGTTTTTTGACTAGCAGTACCTTTGCTGACACAGACAGCGGTGATGTCCTACCAAGCGGATACGAACTTAACAGGCACGGTGTTGCGCACAGCCGACACCTGCGATATGGCACCGAAGCGAACTCACTGCGATGTTTCTTGCTACTGGAGACACTCTACCAGTTCATCGCAAACGGTCCCGAGGTGTCGTGGTTCTGATGCTATGGACAGCAAATAGGTAGGGTAAGCACTATGCCTGAGACTACTCATATCACCACCTCCAGCGGCCTGATCAGCGCCGCCTTCATCGAAAACATCCGCGAGCCCTGCTCCCGCCAGCGCGGGACCACCGAGGGTTTGGCTTTTCCTACGTTGGAAGTGTGCTATACTATACGTCACGAAATCAACCCATAGGAGTGTGTTCCGTGTCACAAAGTGTAACTGGCCTCGGCCCTAAAGAAGCAGAGTTCCTCACCACCTTTGCCTCGCAGGGCAAGAGGATCTTGACCGTCGAGCAGGCGCACGAGTTCTGGAGGGACGCTGCTTATACGACCAACGTCCTGGGACGCCTGGAAAAGAAGGGCTGGCTGCACCGCTTGGAACGCGGAACCTATATGATCATCCCTCTAGAGGCAGGCCCAGACCGTGCCTGGTCAGAGAGTGCGTTGGTGATCGCGCCATACCTCATTCAGCCGGCGGCCATCGCCTACTGGTCGGCCCTGCACTACTGGCACATGACCGAGCAAATCCCCCGCACGGTCTTTGTCCAGTCCACGTCCCGTAAACACCAGCGGGAAAAAGAGGTCTTGGGCATCCATTTCCGCTTCGTCACCGTCGTCGAATCCAAGTTCTTTGGAGTAGCCAAGCGAACGCTGGATGGCCAACCGACCTACGTCACAGATCAGGAAAAGACGCTCGTGGATGCCGCCGACCGCCCCGACCTGAGCGGAGGCGTCGTCCAACTGGCACAGGCGCTGCATACAGCATGGAGCGATCTCGACTGGCCAAGGCTCGACGAGTATCTGAGCCGATGGCCGACGAGAAGCCCCCTCAAGCGCATCGGCTATTTGGTAGAGACCTTGGATCTGCCGCTTCCCGAGAGGGAGGAGCGACTGACCCGTTGGCGCCGTTCGCTCTCCTCCGGCATCGTGGCCCTCGAACCCGGACGCGATAGCAACGCAGGGCGCATCGTGACCCGCTGGCGACTGCAGGTCAACGTGGACGAGACGTGGCGATTTGGGGAGAGCAACCCATGATCGGCGAGGCAGCACCGGGAGCGGAGCGAAACGATGGAAGACAAGTCTAAGCACACAGTCGTTGCCGAAGAAGAGGAACTGGTCGCTGAATTGGACCTGCTGGGCATCCGCTACCTGTCGCGTCAGTCCTCCTACCAGGCCAAACAAGTGCGCTCCCCAGAGATACTCCTGGCCGATCTGGTACGGCAGCCGCATGCCCGCGTCCGTGCTGCCGTGATTGCTGTCCTGCTGTCTCACCCCGAGTATGCAGAGGTCATGCCTGCTGCGTCGGAGCGACTTTCATCTCGGGATCGCTTAACCTTGCAATCCCTCTATATGGCAGCCGTGCTTCTCCAACGGGAGTACGCCGACCGTCTGCAGCCTCTTGTAGGGGATCGCTGGCGATGGTTGCCCGACCTTTTATCAAAGGAACTGGGCTTGCCCACCGAGGGAGCGCCCCGCGAGAGACTGAGACTGTTGGATCGTGAACTGCGACATCGAACACGGGCGGTGGTGAACTGGATGGGCACCTATGAACAGGTGGTGCAAAAGCTCATACATTACTGGGAAAGGGAAATTCAATGGAACCAGTAACTCTGGCTACTCTGCAAACGTTCCTCCGGCGCCTGGGCGAACGCTTCACGGGCGCAGGCGACCTCTACTTGCTGGGAGGCAGTGCTCTCTGCCTGTTGGGAAATCCCCGCACCACGGTGGACGTTGACTATACTTTCGAGCCGGACGTGGACTCGGTTGAGCAATTCGAGACGACGGTCGCCGAGTTGGCTGCCGAAATGCACCTCGATGTAGAAGCGGTGCCGATAGCCGAATTTGTCCCTCTGCCACCGCAAGCCTATAAACGGCGACGATTGGTCGGGCGCTATGGCCAACTGACTGTGTATGTCTTTGATCCCTACACCATCGCCTTGAGCAAGATTGCACGTGGATTTGAAGCCGACCTGGAAGATGTGATGTTCATGCTACACGAGGGCTTGATCGAGTTTGGAGAATTGGAACGGTACTTCAACGCCATCCTGCCCGATGCGCCCGAAGCAGACATCATCCCCAGCGAGTTCCGCGACTACTTTGAAGAAATCCGCCGTAGACTTGGGGAAGAAGACTGAATGCCCACACCCACGCACATCACCACCTCCGGCGGCCTGATCTCCGCCGCTTTCATAGAGAACGTCCGCGAGCCTGGCTCCCGCCAGCGCGGGGTCAAGCCCGCATCCTTCGCCCTGCCCTGGGCAGAACCGCCCAAGAGCCCTGCCGCGCTGGAGGAGACCATCGCCACCGCCTGGGAACTCCTCCTGGAGCGTTGGGACGCCGTCCGCGCCGACCTCCCGATGATGGACGTCTCCCAGGTCCGCGCTCGCTGGCTGCTGCCCCTGGTCCAATTGCTCGACTTTGACCCTGTCTACCTGCGTGGCGACACCGTTCTGGACGAGGCGGGCAAGCTGCGCTACCCCCTCTCTCACCGTGGATGGGAAAGCGAGGGAGACCCCCCTCAATCCCCCC
>JAUWOI010000461.1 GCA_030612185.1 Anaerolineae bacterium | reverse complement strand
TCGTGGAGGGGTGTATCCCCCGCGTCGTCCTGGGTCAGATAGACGTTCCACCAGGCGATGTCGGAGAGAAAGTGCTCGTACCAGGCGGGCGGGTTGACGCCATCGAATTCGGGCGTCCAGAGCGAGTTCAGGTTGCCGTCGCTGTCTACGCCGTGGGGAAAGTAGCGCGTGAGCACATCCTGGACGGTTTCTACACCCCAGGTGGGAATGACATAGCTGTCTACCAACTCGTTACCGTCGTCCACGCCATCTTCGATAAAGACCGTCATGCCGCCATTGACGGCGTCTTGGTAGAACAGTTCGTCGGCCCCGTAGCTGTAATCTTCCAATACCACGGTCAGCCGTTCGCCCAGGTCGATGCGCTTCATCTGCTCCAGGGTCAGCGGGATGGGGTTGGAGGCGAAATTGTGGCTATCGTTGGGGAAGACATTCTCCAGTTTGCCGCCGGGAAACTGCTCCCAGGCCGGGTAGGAGATGATGGGATTGGGGTCATCGCCCAGGTAGACGTTAAAGACCAGGCCGGTGATCTCGCGGGCGTATTCGGTGCCGGTGTTCTCGATGACGTAGTTGAACGTCAAATCGGCGGCATGGCTGGAGTCCACCGCCCAGGCAGTGCTCCAGTTTTGACCACTTGTGAAAGCCTCACCCTCGGTGACGGTGTGTTCTTCATACACCTCGTGCGTGGTTGTCTGTGCCCCACCCCAAGAGCGACCGTGGGCGCGGGTTTCGGTGTAGCGTGGCTGCGAGATGGCGTAGCTGATGTCGTACAGGCCACGAGCAAGAAGTTCGCTTTGCTGGTTTGTTGCGTAGGTCAGGCCATCCAGAGAGTTAACCACACCCTGAAAGTCGAAGTTCTGATTGAGAACGATAGATGCGTTGGCTTCAGCAGATGCAGTGACACTAATGTCTTGAGGTGGGTATTGCCCGGCACCCTGTTGTGACTGGTCTCGGTTGAACAGTTTGTTCCATCCCTCTTTGACTACATCCCACGCAATATTGCTGACAGCCCACTTAACTAACTGCGGTCCGTACTGTCGGACGAGTCCCAAGCCAGCCCTCAGAACTCGAGGTCCTACTGTCCTCACGGCTCCAAATACCGGTGCCAACCAGGAGGTGGTTCCAGACGGAGACCCCTCAGTTGCGGAGAACGCTAGCGGACGCTCAACCGCCTCCGACACTTCCTCCCATTCATTCCACGTCACCGTATTCGCAATGCTCGTGCTCTGCCCGCGCATGACGCTGGTTTCGTAGCTGTTTGTTGTTTCCACCATCTCCCCTTCCTGGGTGGTGATGGTGGTCACCCGCTCCACCATCCACGAGCCGGGCACGACCAATACCTCCGGCACGGGGAAGGCAGCTACAAAGATATTGTCACCGGGCGGGCGCACCCAGGTGGGCATGGTGGCCTTGATATAGCTCCAGTACTCCATACGAGGATAGTTGCCATAGCCACAACTGGTCGGCGCACCGGGACAGTAGGTCACGCCAAACAACTCCTGGCCATCGTCAAACTTGTCGTGGTCTGTGCTCTCCTCCGGTACCCTGGAACCCACCATGTACACTTCAGCATAGTCGGGGATGGTATCATAGTCACCGTCGTTACAAGCAGGTGTGTTGGGATCGCTATCTTCACCATTCCAATCGGGCCAAGCGTTGGGTGGGCCAAAAGGCGGGCCATAACCCCAACGCACCGAGCGGGGCAAGGTGACATCAAGCAGAGCATACACTTCTTCCCCATCGGTGTATCCCTGGACATCTCCGTCGCTGTTGGGGTTGTTGGGGTCGGTGCACCACCAACCTTCTTCGTCGTCAGTCAACCCGTCGCCATCCGTGTCTACGCTGGCGAAGGCCGCAACCCCTTCTTTCTGCTCCGATGTCAGCGCCCACATTGCAGCCCGCAGGCTGAACAGGATTTCTTCAGGAACAAACCCCTCCGTCGCAATGTGTTTTTGTACCGCCGTTGCCTGGTCCAAGCGCGGCTGCAGACTGACTGCCAGCCTAGGCTGCGTTTCAGCGTGGGTCTCTACCAGTAGGCCCAGGTCGTCGGTGGCGCGGGGTTGGAAGCGCAACCGGGCCAGGTCGGCCAGTTGGTCGGCGTCGGCCAGGACCAACACACCGTCGGCGTACTCTTCCAGCACCACCACGCCCAGTTGATCCAGGCGGGCGCGGGACGTGGTATTGGGGAAGGTCACACGAGTGCGGAAAGGGCCTTCCACGGCGGTCTGCGCGGCGGGCGGTGGGGGCGCAGAGGCGGATGTGGTCTGGAGAGAGGCCGGGAGAATCCCAGAGGGAATGTTGCCCAACATCAACAACACCATCGTTACGGAAAACAGTTTTCTCATTTTAGCTCTCGTTTTCATTGTACACCTCCATCAATGATTTTACGCCAGCGTTACCCTTTCCTGCAGGCGGCCCAACTATTGAGTCTGCGGACTTTCCCCCGCATAATACCTCATACGGTGTGTTCATGCGGGTGTTCTGTTGCATAAAACTCCTCTATGGTGTTTTATCCAGACTTTCCCATATATCCCCCCTCGGTGTTTTATGCACCGTTTTGTCCGCATAAAACACTTGCCATTGCCATCCAGCGTGAACCAGTTGATAGTGGTCACGTTCCGTGTCAAAGATGATTTGAAGTTCAACTTTACCGTACAGTGTAACATAGAACGGAGTGAAATGCAAAGATGCAAAGTCACAACTCGACGATGAGACCCTCGTGGGGCCGGAGTTCGAGTTTGGATAGGGATACTTTTTCCTCCCGATCCAGGTGGGTGGAGATGACGATCTGGCCTGTGTCTTCGCCGGGGATTGAGATGCACCGCTGGTCGGCGGCAAAGTTGAGCGCGATCAGTCGCCGCTCGTCGCTGGCAGTGCGTAGGTAGACAAAGCAGTTGTCGTCACCGGCGTCTAGCGGCTGGTAGGTGCCCCCGTACAGGGCTGGGCTTCCCCGACGGTACCAGAGCAAGCGCCGGTAGAGGTTCAGGATGGAGGTGGGATCGGCCGACTGGGCGGCGACGTTCCGCGTCCCGTGATCGGCTGAGACCGGCAGCCAAGGCTCGACGGCGGAAAATCCGGCGTTAGGCCCCGCGTCCCACTGCATCGGCGTGCGGCACACGTCGCGGGTGCGCTCTGCGCCCAGGTTGATGCCCTGGGGGTCCTGTATTTTCTCCGGTGGGATGACGCCGTTCTCTAGCCCCAGTTCGTCGCCGTAATATAGCGTCGGTGTGCCGCGTAGGGTGAGCAGCATCATAGCAGCCAGACGCGCCTGGGCCTGACCGCCGAAGCGGGAGGCCAATCGTGGGCTATCGTGGCTGCCCAGCACGTAGTTGGGCCAGGCAAAGGGTGGCAGCGCGGCCTCCAGTTCGTCCACAGATTGGCGCATGGGCTGAGCCTGCCAGGGCTGCCGCATCAGGCGAAAGTTGAACGGCAGATGCAGGCCGTCGCCTGGTGAGTCTGCCGAACCAGTGCCATAGTACTTGATCCAGCGCGGCAGTTTGAACCAGATCTCGCCAATGCCGCACCGGTCATCGTACTCATCAAGTACCCGGCGCATCTCGCGGATGATCTCGTGCACCTCGTCCTGGTCCTGGTTATAGACCTGCAACAGCCTGCCAACAAGGTCGTTGGGCGGCAGATTCGGGTCGGCGTCTGGGTTCGGTGGGTTGTCGCGCAGTTCGGCGTCCTTGATCAGCAGGCCGACGACGTCCATGCGGAAGCCGTCCACGCCCCGCTCCAGCCAGAAGCGCAGTACGTCCATCATCGCCGCCCGCACCTCCGGGTTGCGCCAGTTGAGTTCGGGCTGCTCCTTTACGAATTGGTGCAGGTAATACTGGCCCGTCGCCTCGTCGAGCGTCCACGCCGGCCCGCCAAAGATGCTGCCCCAGTTGTTGGGCGGGCCCCCC